>JBGPRA010000132.1:0-6575 GCA_041489375.1 Bathyarchaeia archaeon
ATACCCGACTCACTCTCGATGGCCTGCTTCGCATGAGCAGCAGCGAAGACGTCGTCCTCGTGTTCGATGTCGATGTTGCCCTTGTAATTAGTCTCGATGAGGGCCGTGATGAACTTGGGCCAGTCTATCTCCCCCCAGCCAGGGAGGCGTGCACGCCACCAGCCATGGCCTAGCCCAACGGTCTCGCCGAAGGCTTGCCCAATGATTCCAACGCGCTTCAATACTCTACGGTTTATCTCCATGTCTTTGGCGTGTATGTGGAATATGCGGTTACCATAGTCGTAGATGGCTTGGATGTAGTCGATGCCCTGCCAGACCATGTGAGAGGGGTCGAGCTCTATTCCAAGTGTCTTTGATTTGACGACCTTGTACATCTCGTCCCAGACTTCTGGGCTTATCGCGATGTTCTCTCCGTGAAGGTAGAAGCGGTCCATCATTGGACAATTCTCAAGAGCGATGCGGATACCGCGCTTTTCGGCCTCTGCGCAGAAGGGGTTGAAGGCCTTCTCGAAGAGGGGGATGTTCTCTTTTATCGACTTCTCAGGGTGGCGGCCCGCGAATGTGCATACGACGTCGACCTCCATACTGTTTGCGAGTTCGAGTACCTTGTAGAAGTACCGGGTTGCCTCCTTCGCGTTTGTCTTTTTGGGGTCGAGGAAATTTGGGTAGTAGCCAAGCGCTGATATTTCAATATCGTGCTCTTTGAGGTCCTTTTTTACTTCCTTGATTCTTCGGTCAGTCACCTTGTCAGCGTTGAGGCTCGAGTCAGGCCAGGCTGACAACTCCATTGAGCGGAAACCTACTTTGTGGGCGAACTCGACTGTCTTCTCGTCGTAATTTGTATAAAATCCTAGTTTCATAGTTATCTTTTTAATGAAACTATTATTTAGATTAATCCCTGTTGAATAAATTTTTACTAGCACTTAAGCGAGTTAATACGATTTCAGAAGCGCTTTCCAGAAGTTTTGGGAGGGAGAGCGCGGCGTTAAGCCTAAGCTCTCTATCGGTGAGCGCTTACCCCCGACCATTGACGCGATGATCTGTGACTTTGCAGCGTTCTCAAGGGAGATCGTTAGCATGCATGCCTCCTCGACGCTCCTTCCCACGATGATTGGTCCGTGGGCTTTTAGAATGAGGGCGCTTGAATCACCGATTTTCTTAGCAGCAACTCTCCCCTGCTCCTCGTTTCGAATCAACGTACCTACCTCCTTGGAGAAGTAAGTGGGATCATCAACCTCATCGTAGGTAGGTATGCCCTTAGTGAAGGCTAGGGTGCTTGGGTCGAGCAACTCAAGCCTCAATCCGAGCGTCCCCATTAGAGTCGCATAGGTTTGGTGAGTGTGAACAACGGCCATCACATCCTCTCTCTCCCTATACATCTCCAGGTGAATAGGGAGCTCAACGATCTCATAGTCAGGTCCAGAGAGCTTCCGGTAGTCGAGTGAATAGGTAATAAGGTCATTTGGTGTGACCTTGTTCCAGCCGACGTCTCTCGGTTTTATTATGACTTCCTCTGTCCCTGGGATCCTAGCGCTGAAGTGACCCATCGGATTTGGGTTATGAACTGATGGTACCTCACGGTGCAGTATCTTGCAGGATTGAATCAGTTTTTCCAGAATATCGTCCCTCGTTGTTCCAATGGATCCAGTCATGTTGTGTCTAGGAACAATTATTCGATTTAAAATAAGTAACTTGGGTAAGCGCTGTCTATTTCTTACTCATTGTTAAGAGTCGTCCCCTCAACTCCCGCGTCATTGAAAGAGACTCCTCGAACTCTTCCTCACTCATAGCCATTAGGCCACTGTACTGGATAACCCGATTAAGGAGGCCGGGGTCCATCGGTCCGAACTTGGTAAAGTATCCTGAGGAGCCACAGAAGGAGCAGATATCCTCGCTTAAAGCTGGGGTCCTCTTTAATTTAGCCCTCCTCTTGAACAACTCGGAGAGAATCATTGCGTTCTCCTCCGATACGTTGATGCGCGCCCCTAACTCATTAAGCCCGTTGAGCACCTCGATGAACCGGTGAGTGTCGTTCTCTGGTATCTCGTCCTCCCTGTAGACGAAAGTATCCGCCGTCGCTGTATAGTAGCTCTCGATGAGGTGTCCAGAGCGGCGTTCATTTACCTCAACTACAAGCTCTGCGTCGATGAGTTTCTTCAAGTGATGGTAGACGTTCTGGGGAGTCATCACTAGTCTCTGAGCTATCTCCTTCGCTGAGAGCTCGTTCTCTCGGAGTAAGAGGAGCATCCTTCGGCGAGTCCTGTCTTCGAGAAGTGTGAATGACTCTAAATCTATTTTTTTGAGTAGTCGATGAGAATCGCTGCTTCTAAGTGATGGGTTTTCTAGCTCTTCACCAACCATTAAAACCCCATTTTAATATTCAAACGTAATTGCTATATAAACTTTAGTGCAAGTAGAATCTTGAGGGTGAAGGGTATGGGGGCAAATAATAGGGATGCGTTCCTCGTCGTAGACATAGGAGACGCGGAGACTAAGGCGGTCCTTGTCAGGCGAGAGAACGGAGTATACAGGCTCGTAGGGACCGGTGAGGCAGAGACGACCTTAGATGCGCCTGAACTTGATGTAACGATCGGGATCAGCAGATCAGTTGAGAGTTTAAGCAAATTTGGGGGGAAGCTTCTAGGGAAAGATGGGCCAGAGGGCGTCAAGCTGCTTTGTTCGAGTAGCAATGGAGGTGGGCTGTACATGATGGTCTCTGGTGTCGTTAGTATGATAAGCGGTGAGAGTGCTCAGAGAGCGGCTCTCGGTGCGGGTGCCCACCTTGTGGGGATATTCTCTAAGGACGACCCTCGACCTGAATATAGTCTCATTGAGACTATGAGGGAAACGAGACCGGACATATTTCTGCTGGCTGGAGGTACGGATGGTGGCGCCTTCAGCCAGGTCCTCGAGATGGCATCGATTATCAAGAATGCTGACATCAAACCGCGATTCGGCGAGAGTTATAAGCTACCGGTGATATTCGCGGGCAACGTCGAAGCCCGTGAGAAGGTCGCTGAGAAGCTGACAGAGCTGTACGCGACTAAGGCTGTCGATAACGTACGCCCAGTTATTGATAGAGAAAACCTTGGTCCAGCAAAGGAAGCTATTTACGATTCCTACATGGAGCACGTCATCACTCACTCTCCTGGATATGAGAAGCTTGCCGAGTGGGTTGACAGCCCTATACTCCCTACCCAGGCTGCCATCGGTAAAATGCTTTATGCCTATGCTGAACGTAGAAAGGCAAATCTCCTTGCTGTAAATGTCGGTGGCTCGACTACTGACATCTACTCAGTATATAGAGGCATCTTTAACAGGTCCCTCGACGCTGAGTTGGGATTAAATTTTGGTGCGATGAATGTCCTGAAGACGGTTGGCATCGAACGGATCGAGAGGTGGCTCCCTGAGGCGATGGAGGAGAGGAAGATAAGGAACATCATAGGGAACCTGATGGTTCTACAATTAGGAAAATTCTCTGCAGATGATAGGAAAATTATAGGAGCATTAGCTAGGGAGGCGATAAGACTAGGAGCCGAGGAACACAAGAAGCTGGCAAGCCGCCTCAAAGGGATAAACATCAGGAGAACAATAGCGGATACATTCTACCAAAACCTTGAACCCACTTACCTCGATATGGGAGACACCCCGATAATCATAGGGATGGGGGGAGCCTTCAACGGTCCTCTTGGTGATGCAACTGCGCTCTTACTGGATTCACTCGAGCCACTCTATCTGACAGAACTTTACATCGATAGAGTTGGTCTAATACCCCACGCTGGGATGCTCCTCGGTGAGGCACCGGAGGTGGCTTTCAGTATCTTGACAGGAGAGACTCTGCAGAGACTCGGGACATGCCTCATTCCAGTGGGAAAGGGAGAAGGAGAGGCAGTAAGGATTAAGCTGATGAGACAGGATGGGAATACCATCGATAAGAGCGTAAACTTCGGCGAAATTGATGTACTGCCGATCCTCGATGGAGAGGCTTGCAAGATCGACGCGACTTCGGGTAAAGGGCTCAGCTTAGGAAAGGGGAAGGAGAAACGGATTGAAGCCACGATCACAGGCGGGGCTCTTGGCCTGATAATCGACGCGAGGGGAAGACCACTCACAATTCCAGATAAGAAAGATATTATCAAGAAATGGGCTGAGGCCCTATCCCCCAGCGGGTCCGAGACGAGGTGATTGTATGCCGAGAAATATAGCAGTTGAAAATAAAATCATAATACGGAAGACTCGGCGACTCCCAACTATTGGTGAGGTTCTTGTTAAGCAAGGCGAAATCGTCCAAGAAGATACTATTATTGCAAGGGGAAGAGTCCGTAACCCTGAACTGGTGGAAGTGAGGGTCGACCAGAGACTCGGTGTAGACCGGTACAATGTGAGCGACTATATGCTCAAGTCTGTGGGGGACATCGTAAAAAAAGAGGATATTATCGCCATAAGACGCTCTTTCTTCGGTAAATCCACGAAAGTCTGCAGATCGCCAATAGACGGCACGATAGAGATCTTCTCAAAGGCCTCTGGGAAGGTGTTGATTAGAGGGGATCCCCTTCCTGTCGAGGTTAAGGCGCACATACCAGGGAAGGTGGTAGAGCTTCTCCCCAGCGAGGGTGCTATTATAGAGTGCAAGGGATCGATAGCAAGAGGAGTTTTTGGCTTAGGTGGTGAGACACATGGCTTCCTTGAGAACTTAGTGGACTCCCCCGACGAGGTACTTACAAACGGATTAATTGATAAAACCCATACAGGAAAGGTCATAGTAGGTGGAGCCATAGCTACCCTCGAGGCTTTGAAAAAGGCGGCCTTGGTTGGGGCTTCAGCGGTTGTAGTCGGAGGCGTCGACGAGAAGGACCTTACAGAGCTACTTGGCTACGAGCTAGGCTTTGGTGTCACTGGCCAGGAGAGGATAGGGTTCACCCTTGTAGTTACTGAGGGATTTGGCGCCAACCCAATGAACTCTGAGGCTTTCCAGCTATTCAATGAGCATAGAGGAGGGCTCGCCTGCGTCGACGGGACCACGCAGATTCGTACGAGAATGTTGAGGCCTGAAGTAATCATTCCATTCTAAATCACGCGATCAAGTCTTATTTGCCCAACCAATACTCTCTCACCAAGTGGAATCAATGCCAGATACATATGCGAAAGATGCTGTGAGGAGCGTCGATGAGATCAGGTCAAGCATCCTCCCACTCAGGCAAAGAGCGGTTATAAGAAACGAGTGGCTGAGGTCACGTCTCGACTCATACCTCCCGGAGTTAATGAAAAGGGAAGGATTCGACATGTGGGTAGTCATCGCTAGAGAGTACAACGAGGACCCCGTCATAATGTCGATGCTGCCCGAGCCGTTCATGTATGCTAGGAGGAGGACGATCCTCCTCTTCTCATTACTTAGGGACGGGACGGTTGAGCGTCTCACCTTTGCTAGATACGATATGGGGGACTTCTACAAAACGGTCTGGGATCCTGATAAAGAGGAACAGTACGTATGCCTCGCCCGTGAGATTAAGAAGCGGAGGCCAAAGAAAATCGGTATAGACGTTTCTGAGACCACCGCTTTCGGAGATGGCTTAACTCACGGAGAATATACGCAGCTTATCAGGGCCCTAGGGCCCAAGTACTCCAAGAGGCTAACGAGCGCTGAGAACCTTGCGGTTGGGTGGCTCGAACACAGAACGCCAAGAGAGCTCGACGCCTACCCTGGAGTTGTTGCCATCACCCACGCACTCGTCGAGGAAGCTTTCAGCCGTAGGGTCATCCACCCCGGGGTCACCACGACCGACGATGTATCTTGGTGGATGAGGCAGAAGATGATTGACCTAAGCCTCGAACCATGGTTCCCGCCAACCGTTGACCTACAGGCTCCCGACCAACCCCACGACAAGCCTGCTAAGAGGAACCTCATAACACCCGGCGATCTTCTACACTGCGACATTGGCTTCTATTACCTCGGGTTAGCCAGCGATTGTCAGCGTAACGTATATCTTCTAAAACCCGGGGAATGCGATGCGCCGGAGGGGTTAAAGGCAGCACTCAGGGATGGGAACATGCTCCAGGACATCCTGTGTGGGGAGATTGTGATTGGCCGCACAGGCAACGATGTCCTCAAGAGAGCAAGGGAGAAAGCGACATCTGAAGGCATAATCCCATCCATCTATACACACCCGCTTGGAAATCACGGCCATGCTGCGGGCACAACGATAGGACTCTGGGATAGACAAGGAGGCGTCCCTGGCACAGGAGACTATCCACTCCATGCTGACACATGCTACGCCATTGAATTGAACGCCAAGAAGGCTATTCCTGAGTGGGGCGGTCAGGAGATTAGGATGAGCCTTGAGGAGGACGCTGTACTGACCAGCGGTGGCCTCCGCTGGCTAAGCGGCAGGCAGACCCAACTGTACCTGATCTAAGTGTAGTGATAGTCGCCGTGCATTGATTGGATTTTTAGGGTATTCTTCCGAATACCCTTCTCACAGCGCCCAATAGGGTGGACTCCAATGCCGAATCTCTCTGCGATACTCTGGACCTCCTCAGCGGACTCAGGGTCAACTATGAACTCGAACCCGATACCC
>JBGPRA010000133.1:0-6555 GCA_041489375.1 Bathyarchaeia archaeon
AAAGCGATGGGCATCCAGTACACCTTCGACGGTTACGCAGTCGCTGACTTCTTAACCCAATTCGACAACCTAGCCCAAATAAATTTCGTCGAATTCAAGGGCTCTCGCCTTTCCATCTGGCTAGGTGAGATTAAAGCAACACCTAAAGAGATCGTCTCTGCTATTCCAACAGCCAGTCTCTTTGGTGCAATGACCGCGGGCTCAGAAGACACACCTCAAGGCTACAAACTATGGTTCGAGTGGATGTTACCAAAGGACATCCACTACGAGAAAAAGATCTGAAAGCCATCATAGTAATCAAGGAGTACCCAACGTTTTTATGGGTTAGAGTCTGCACTCCTAACGGTGCAAAAGGTGTCCGGTGACCGTAAAATCTAGCCGAAACACTCAAAACACCCGCAGCATCAAGATTCTAGACAAAAACGAGGACCAGAGATGACCTTTCAACCCATAGACAGTAAAGTCGAAATAGCCACTCTAGAACGCGAGATACAGAGGCTATGGAGAGATACATGCGCCTTTGAAAAGCGACGTAGTCTTAACGAGGGAAAACAAAAGTGGAGCTTCATCGATGGCCCAATCACAGCGAATAATCCTATGGGAGTCCATCATGCATGGGGGCGCACATACAAGGATCTTTGGCAGCGTTACTGGGCGATGCGCGGGCGAGACATCCGCTACCAGAACGGCTTCGATTGCCAGGGTCTTTGGGTAGAAGTGGAAGTTGAGAAGGAACTTGGCTTTGAGACTAAGCGCGACATCGAGGCGTATGGAGTAGCCGAGTTCGTAAAGAAATGTAAGCAAAGAGTCCTTAACTACTCCGCTCGGCAGACCGAGCAGAGTATCCGATTAGGGCACTGGTGCGACTGGAACGACCCTGAGGAACTACGTAAGCTCGCTAAGGCGATGGAGGAGCCAATGAAACCGACCACTTATTTAGGTTCGCATGGCCCAGTTCATGGTACCGCTGAGTTCTTAGTAGGACAACTAGGGATGCCACAGGTCGGAGGCAGTTACTACACCCTCAGTGATGAGAATAATTACATGATATGGACCGCTCTCAAGAGTTGTCACGACCGTGGCTGGATATACAGGGGGCAGGACTCGATGCCATGGTGCCCACGTTGCAGTACCGGCATAAGTCAACATGAGATAGTCACAGAGGGATACAAGGAGATAACGCACACAACTGTATTCATCCGCTTCCCCCTCAGGGACCGCGAGGGTAGTCTCCTAATTTGGACTACCACCCCC
The DNA here is from genome assembly GCA_041489375.1 of Bathyarchaeia archaeon. GTDB lineage: Archaea > Thermoproteota > Bathyarchaeia > TCS64 > TCS64 > UBA8941. The sequence goes on from JBGPRA010000133.1 coordinate 1,255, forward strand.
TGGACCCTTACCAGTAACGTCGCTGTTGCTGCCCACCCCGACCTCACGTATGTCAAGATTACACACGTCGACGAAATACTCTACCTCAGTAGAGGGACCCTAGCCAGCGTTTTCACACAGAAGGGGGGCTACGAAGTCCTTGAGGAACTCAAGGGCAAAGACATGGAGGGATGGAGGTACTCGGGGCCATACGACGACTTCGAGATACCTCAGCAACTCGGCGTTCCTGAAGCGCATCGTGTCATAATGTGGGGCGAAGTTGGGGAAACTGAGGGTACTGGCCTCGTCCACATTGCACCTGGTGCCGGTAAAGAAGACTTCGAGCTTGGCAAGCTAAACAAGTTTCCTGCACCTGCGCCTCTCGACGAGTACGGTGTTATTATCCCCGGATTTGGTTGGTTAACAGGTATACACGTCTATAACTCTGCAGAGCCAATTTTTGACGACCTCCGGAGACGCGGCTTCCTGTTACGCACTCAAAAAATCACGCACCGCTACCCGACATGCTGGCGCTGCGGCTCAGAGCTGGTCTTCCGACTCGTTAACGAGTGGTTCATCAAAATGGGTGAGAAGCTCGACAAGTCCTACGAAGAAGTCACGTTAGAGGAAAAGACGCGGAACCTCCGATACCAGATAATGGACTCTGCGAGCACTGTCCGCTGGCTCCCTGAATTCGGTCTCAAACGCGAGCTCGATTGGCTCCAGAACATGGACGACTGGATGATTAGCAAGAAACGCTACTGGGGCCTTGCGCTCCCCATATGGCAGTGCAGCTGTGGTTGGTTTACAGTCATAGGCGATAAAGAGGAACTAAAGAGTAAGGCGATCTCCGGTTGGGAGGAGTTTAATGGACACAGCCCACACCGACCCTACGTTGACGCTGTCAGGATCAGATGCGAGAAATGCGGTGGTGTTGCTAGTAGGATACCGGAGGTAGGTAATCCGTGGCTTGATGCCGGTATAGTCGGCTTTAGTACCCTTCGATACAGAACCGACCGCGCCTATTGGGATAAGTGGTTCCCAGCTGACTTCATCACTGAATCCTTCCCAGGCCAGTTCCGCAACTGGTTCTACGCTATGCTTGCTGAGAGCACAATTTTGGAGCGTAAAACTCCCTATAAGGTCTGCCTTGGCCATGGCAGCGTTCTGGCCGAGGACGGCAAGGAGATGCACAAGAGCTGGGGGAACGCTATCTGGTTCGATGACGCTGCTGAGACTATGGGCGCAGACGTTATGCGCTGGATATACTGTGGTACAAAACCGGAAAACAATGTTCTCTTCGGCTATACAAAGGCGAACGAGGTGAAGAGAATGTACTTCATGACGCTCTTCAACGTCTACAACTTCTTCACTATCTACGCAAATCTCGACAAATGGACGCCAGAGCAGCAGCCAAAGAAGCTCGCGCAGCTCGACAGATGGATAATGTCCCGGCTCAACACGCTCATGGTAAGTGTCACCAGCTCATTGGAGAACTACGATGCCTATTCACCGACACAGGAGCTTGAACACTTCGTCAATGACCTCTCAAAGTGGTACGTACGCAGGAGTAGACGTCGATTCTGGAAGACAGAGGCTGACGATGAGAAGAAGGCTGCCTACGCAACCCTCTATGAGTGTCTTAAGACAGTGATCTTCTTAATGGCACCCATCACGCCCCACATCTCTGAAGTCATGTATCAGCGCCTAGTAAAAATAGCAGAGCCTTCTGCACCCGAGAGCGTCCACCACAACGACTGGCCAATCCCAGATAAATTGGCTATTGACGAAGCCCTAATGGCTGAGATGGATGTTACTATGAACGCAAGCAGCCTCGGGAGAGCAGCGAGGGCTAAGAGTCAAGTCAAACTCCGTCAGCCGCTTAGGGAGGCAATAATAGTCGTTAGTAAGGATCAACTCGATGTACTTCGCAAAATGTCACCATTAATCCGCGAAGAGCTTAATGTAAAAGAAGTAAAGGTCACCGAGAAGCGGGATATCCTGCAAAGTCACATCATCAAACCTGTCCCTAAAATACTCGGCAAGAAACATGGTAAAAACTACACCGCGGTAGCTCAAGCCATCAAGACAATGACTTCAGAACAGACTGAGACTATTGCGAGAGGAAATCCAATTACTCTCATGGTAAAAAGTGAACGAATCAAAATACTTCCCGAGGAAGTCGAACTTGAGTCGAAACCAATCGATGGCTACTCTATCATGGAGGAAAACGGTTTACTGATAGGCATCAAGACTGTGATAGACGAAGCTCTGAGCAGTGAAGGACTCGCACGAGATGTTGTACGTAGAATACAGTCGCTACGCAAAGAAGGTAACTTCGACATAAACGACCATATAGAGACCTACTATCGTGGAGACCCCGAAATAATCGAGGTCTTTCAGGAAGAGGCTGATTACATAAAAGCGGAGACCCTATCAGATCTACTCTATGAGGGTATACCTCCCGAAGATGCCAAAACTAGTGATTACGAGATAGGAAACCTCCAGCTGTTACTTGGCCTCCGCAAGAAGTAACCTCCTCAGCGTCACCTTTATCAACTCCCCCATTTGCTTAATCCGTGATTCAATATGCCCGGAAAGAAAAGCCTAAAGAAGATGGAGAAGACCCAGGATAGCGAGGCTCCAAAAGAAGAAAAAAAGAAGGAAAAGGTAGTCGGCAGCGTCGATGCCCTCCACGCCAACAGCCCCGAGCTCATGGACGCCATGAAGAAGATGAAGGCCATAACGCCTCCCGCGATCGCGAGCCAGTTCAACCTAAAGGTCAGCGTCGCTAAGAAGATGTTAGAGGAGCTGAACGCTAAAGGGTCGATCAAGCTCGTAGCTCATACGAATAACGTTAGGATTTACGCTCTCCCATCGAAACCCAACTAAACTGGCACAATAATTATCCGAGAGCCGCTCTTCAGATTCTTGAAAATTTCTAGGTTTCCAGTCACATGCCCAACTTTGTTAACTGGGCCATAGGTCCTGGTCGCTTCTGGATAAATGCAAAGGCTCCCCGTCCGAGGCCAGTAAGCAATCGTTCCTGCATCGACCTGAGTGACAGGCTTTTCTGTCCCCCTCTTCAACCCGAGGATAATGGAAACACAACCCTGTGCTAGGACTATGCGTCCATTTATAGGGAGCATTTTTAGTATGTCACCCACAGTAAGGGGGGCTGTCAACCTGTTGAGTTCTCCGGGAGCTTCACCTATCTCAGCTATCTTTATCCTGATCGGTGTCCTCGCTTGACTCTCACCCATGGACGAGCCTCATTGCGTATTTCACAATCTCCTCGGCTAATTTTATATCCGCGGCGATATTGAGAGCCTGCCAACCGGGAGACCCGTTCACCTCAAGGATGACCGGCCCATCGGGTGACTCAATTATATCGACTCCTGAATAGTCAAGTCCCATAGCCCTCGTGGCCTTGAGACCCAGTTCAAGCATCTCATCTGGCACCTTCTCTTCGACCATCCTTCCTCCCTGAGCGACGTTGGTCTTCCACTTCCCCTCTGCCCTGTATTTGTATGCGGAGCCCACCACCTCGTCACCTACTACAAAGACTCTAATATCCCTCCCTGGGTTAGGCACATACTTCTGTAGTATGAGCGGCTGGCCATACCGGTCAAGCATCTTGTAAGCGTTGTAAGCAAGGTCAGGGTCGTTAAACCTAAGACTCCCCTTTCCCATGCTACTAAGAATGGGCTTGTAGACAAAATCCCTGTATTGCTCGGAGACACGGTACGCCTCCGCCATGCTCTCTGATGTATAGGTTGTGGGGATAGGTAGTCCCGCGGCTAAGAGAGTGTATTGTGTAGCGTATTTATCTCGGGCTCGTCTGAAGGCGTAACAAGGGTTAACTACTCTAATTCCAGAGATCTCCATATGCTCAATCATACTGATCCTTCTCGTAAGTTGCTCACATGAGCCAGGACCGAAGCTACGGATTAAGCATAAATCAAATTCGCTAACTTCTATGTCCCTTATCCAAAACCTCGATCCATCCTGTGATACTTCGCTTGAAACCTCGGCGGTCTGACCACCGATAACCTCGTGCCCCAGTTCCTTCGAAGCCTCGACAAGTTCTTCACTGTTTCGGCTTGCCACTTTGCCATAAAGGATCAGAACTTTCATTACGCCCGCAATACTCAGCGCAACACCCAGTAAATAAGTACACCCAGTAACTCCAGGAACTCGCAAAGTAATATAACAAAGTGCTCCCCAAATCCAATTATGACTAAGAAGATTCTCTATGTACAGACCAGTGGTGTCGATACACCCGAGAGGCTTTATGCCCCGTTCATTTTAGGGGCTACAGCGGCTGCGATGGGGATAGAGGCGACAATATACTTCGTCATAAAGGGAATTACTGTGGTGAAGAAGGGAGAAGCCGAGAAGATCAATATTGGCGGGTTCCCTAGCCTGAAGGATGTAATGGATCAGGCCATTAAGGCAGGGGTGAAATTGATGGTCTGCGAGCAGAGCTGTATGCTCTTCAACCTGCCCCGAGGAAGTTTCATTGGCGACGCGGGAATAGTGGGTGCAGCGACGCTAAACGACCTCCTCCTCGAATCAGACGCTGTTCTAAGTCTATAGAAGAAGATCACGCGATATGAAAAGAAAAGTAGGGATTATCTCCACGGCTAATTGACGCTATAAATTTAAGAGAATTCCGAAAAACTAGTCTCAACTCCCCCTCGGGTAAGCTTATAGATCAAGACGCAAAACCACACACGTGGACTCCTTCAACAAACACCTCCTCAAACAAGAGTACAACAAGCTCGCCAAACTAGGAGACAGACTCGCCATAGCCGACAAACTCGTTGACTGGGAGGCCTTCAGACCCATAATACGCGACCTCTACCGAAACGACTCAGAGCAGGGAGGCAGACCCAACGCCGACGAGGTAGTCATGGTCAAGCTCCTAGTGGCCCAGCAGTGGTACGGCCTCAGCGACGAGGAGACGGAGCGGGAGGCGGTGGACCGCCTCAGCTTCCGCCACTTCCTCGGATACCCGGAGACTGTGCCCGACAGCACAACGATCTGGCTATTCAGAGACAGACTGGCGAAGTAGGGGAAGGACAAGCTGATCTGGGCCGAGCTGCAGAGGCAGCTCGACGAGGCGGGGCTCAAGGTGAGGAAGGGCGTCGCCCAGGACGCGAGCTTCATCACCGCCGACCCGGGTCCATCAGGGAAGCCGCGTGGGGAGGCGGCTACTCGGAGGTCTAAGGATGGCGACTGGGCGAAGAGGCTCCGGGAGTCGGTGTTCGGGTACAAGGTGCACGTTAAGACGGACCTCGACGTTGGGCTGATCCGCGC
>JBGPRA010000134.1:0-6379 GCA_041489375.1 Bathyarchaeia archaeon
CCTCTCGTTCCTCATCATGGCCCATATGAATTGGCTGATGAGGTTGGCGTATCTTCCCTTGTAGAGTTCGTTCTCACCGTAGACGCTGAAGAGTCTGAGGCCGATTGAGTTGACTAGCTTTAGGTTGTGGTATAGTCTGGCTAGTCTCTCGGCTGCGTATCTTGCCTCTGTGTAGTAGTCGGTGACGTGTATGGGGAGGTCCTCCATCCAGGGGGTTGGGTTGCCGTTATAGATGCTGGATGTTGCGGCGTACACTATTGGTGTGTCTTCCTTGGCTGAGTATTCGAGGAGTTTTATCATGTCGCGTGTGACGTCTGCGACGAGGCTTGGGTTTTGGCGGTACATCGGGGAGGAGGAGGGGAAGCCTAGGTGGTAGATGCCGTCGAATCCTGATAGGGATTCTAGGCCTGGTGAGAAGTCTATCTCTTTGAGTACGTTGGCTAGGTTCTTGATGTTGCCTGATGACAGGTTGTCGACGACCTGGACTTTGTGATTGTCTTGGACTAGCCTTTCCACGAGGTGGCTGCCGATGAAGCCGGCCCCGCCGGTGACAACATACTTCATTGATGCATTCTCAATTATCTCTATTCCATCGGATATAACATCTTAGAGAGCGTGAACGTATACTGGAGTTCATTCAGTACGCGTTTGATAAATGACATATACTGATCCTAATCCTGGATCTCTAGATGAGATATGAATATAAATCAAATACGCGCGTGTATAAAAATTTGTAATAAATTCTATAAGCCGTTTTTATTATTTATATTCATATTTCTATACATAATTCCCTCGTTTAGTATTGTAAATGCACAAAATACAACGGTAACGATCGGGGGCATCTCATCTGCTTCGAGTGGGCTTCAGTCGAAGCGGGCTATCGCCCAGCTCGCGATATCAGACATAAATGCCTACATGGTAAATCGTAGTCTACCGTATACATTTAGAACGCAAATTGAGGATGCCCAAGCACAAGATAACATTCATCTTGAGAAACTTCAGTCGTTCAACGCTGCTGGTATCAAGCTCATAAATGGTGGGGGCTTCAGCAGCCAAGCGCAGAGCTCCTTAGCTTATTGTAACTCCAACAATATTCTACTTTTTAGCAGTTCATCAACGAGTCCACTGCTAAAAGTTGCGAATGATAATCTGTTTAGACTATGCCCGTCAGACGACAATATGGTACCATTTCTAGTTGAAGTTATGTGGAATTATGATATTCGACATGTATGTTTCTTCCAAATCGGCAACTTTTGGGGCGATGGCATTAAGAACCTATTCGATCCTGCTTGGAGGGCGAAGGGTGGTGACTTCATTGGAGACGCAATTCGTTATCAAAGCAACGCCACCGACTTCGCCAATTATGTTGTAGCCGCCAATGAGCAGATCACTGATGCCCTGGCAAAGGGCTATAAGCTCGAAGAGATCGGTGGCGTCCTTCTCTCATCGACAGAGGCTTCTACGATAATTAATCTGGCTCGGAGTTACTCTAATATCTACAAGGTAAAGTGGTTCGGCACTGATTCAACCGCTAGATCATATGACATATTAAATCAGGCTGCTGAGGGCGCCAACGCAATGACCATATATAGTCTCATTGCGGCAGTGCCCTCAAATGACATTTTTGACAACGTTGCGGGACGGTACTCAGCACTTACAGGTATGTCTATGGGGAGTTATCAAACGTATGATTATGACATATATTGGCTTTACGCATTAAGTACGATTTACTCAGGATCGATTAATCCACAGGAAGTCAAGGCCGTAATCCCGACAGTAGCGGCCAGCTACAACGGAGCCAGCGGTAATTTTGCGCTCAACGAGTATGGTGATCGGGTTCCCCAAGGTTACGATATATGGGGTTACGGAGTCGTAGGAGGAAAAGTGGACTTTGTTTATTATGGTTCAATAGGTATCCCTACAAACAAGTTTCCCATAGCCAAAGCGAACGGTCCCTACACGGGACAAGTAGGATCAGAAATTACATTCACCTCAGCTGGGTCAAACGATCCGGATGGAGCCATAGTTGAGTACAGGTGGAGATTCGGTGACGATGCACCAGAGTCGACTATGCAGAATCCCACACATGCATACTCGAAGACCGGAACATACACGGTAACCCTGATAGTGAAGGACAACAAGAACGCCACGAATATAGACGCGGCGACATGCACCGTTACGTCACCTCCGCCGCCAGTAAATAAGAGTCCAGTCCCTAAGACGAATGGCCCCTACTCGTGTGAGGAGGGAGAAACACTATCATTCAGGTCCTCCGGGTCAAACGATCCGGATGGAGTCATAGTCGAGTACAGGTGGATATTTGGTGACGATACACCAGAGTCGACTATGCAGAATCCCACACATGCATACTCGAAGACCGGAACATACACGGTAACCTTGACGGCAAAGGACAACCAGGGCGCAACACAAATAGACACCACAACGGTAACTGTGGCCGCTGCCCCCATTACCTCAGTTGAGCCTAAGACATACTCGGCTGAAGGATCTTTAGAATCCTATGTGAATGCCCCCACAGCAGAGATCGTTCTCGGTCATTGGAAAGTTGAGGTGAGAGGTGGCGCCCTCCTCTTCGAGGCACGATACATCGAGAGGAACCTTAATTCGACGCAGGAGAACTCGCCTGTGGGTTCACTCGACAGCTTCAATTTAAAAGCGTTTCAAGTTACGAACATCGTTTTACGAGGAGTAAATTTAACGTTTAATTGTAGTCTACATTTCGACAAGCTCTGGGCAAAGCTTGATGGATCGCATGTCTGGACAGAATTCGAATTTCCGGCAAATGTAAATGTTACAAGTACGGGAATCTTCATCGATATACCCCCCCTTTCCGGTGAAGATTGCGACATCATTGGGAGGGTGGAACTGCCTGGCGGCGTAACGCCTTCCCAGGGTCTCGTCTGCTGGTGGCCAGGCGAAGGAGACGCCCGCGACCTAATTGGTTCGAATGTCGGTGAACCTCAAAACGGAGTAAAATATGACAGTGGCGTTGTTGGTGAAGCATTCACGTTCGATGGCCTCGGCAACTACATCGATATGAACGGTGACATCACAGACAATTTACAGAAATTATCAATCGAACTATGGGTGAAATTGGATTCGATGCCGAATAGGATAATGCGCTTCGTCACTTTGAACGGTGAAAAAGCTTGTGTGCGTTATGATGGTGATAATAATCCTGGGGGACGTCAACTCCACTTCTACATGTTCTTCGAATCCGGTATTCAGAGGCACATACGAGCCAACGATGTTCTCTTGGCGGATTCATGGATGCACGTTGTGGCAACCTATGATGGAGCAATGATGAGACTCTACCTTAATGGCGTTGAGATCCAAAGCGCAGCCGTCGCAGAGTCATCGGTGAAGGGCCGGGGCGTTACTTTAAGCAGTGGAAATGAGGGCCTTGATGGCACTCTCGACGAGGTCTGCATATACAACCGAGCCCTCACGTCGGAGGAGATTATGACGATATACAATTCAGAGTCGGTAGGAAAAATCAGGCCTGTCTCCATACGTGCTGCTCCAGAACCGGAGGAGCTCAGCCTAGCTGTAACAACCGGGGTCGTCGTCTCAGTTGGTCTCCCATTCTTATTTGGATTAGCCGGCTTCTCGAAAAAAATCAATGATCAACTATCAAAGATAACGATGCCTAAATGGTTAAGCAAATTTTTGAAAACGTATTTCGAGAAGATCTACGCGAAAGTAACTCAGAAGAAGACCATACAGATAATTGAAGTGGATATGTGGAGGCAGGTCGCTTTGATCGCCTTCTCGTGCACAGTCTTGTTCATAGTGTTTGTTTATGTTGAGGTGAATGGGCTACCTAACTTCCTCGTAGCTCAATCACTGATCCTCGCAGCACCTCAAGTACTCACATCGGTCGTCGCTGTCTTTCTCTTCACCCAGATCTTCAGCCTCATAAGCGTGAGGTCCCTGAAGATCTGGTCTCAGTTCAGATTATGGCTCTGGGGGATCATAGCCCTGTTGATAACTGGTTTCATATTCAAGGTTCCCTTCTCTTCGCCGACTCGATTGGAGTTGCCTAAAGGGCTGGATCCTAAGTCAGCTGAGTTGCATGCGATCTCCAAGACCTTGTGCCTGTTCATGAGCTCTATTCCATTTTACCTATTTGACCTCATGGGGAATGTTGTAGCTGGAGACGCAGGCCGAATGATGGTGATGATGGGGGCTTTCTTCTCTACACTACCCGTAAAACCTATGGAGGGTGAGGTGATTTTCAAATTTGATAGGAAGGTCTGGCTCGCCTTCTTCCTCGTGAGCCTCACATTGTTTCTGGGGGTGGTCTTCGACTTGTTACCTCATTATGTATATTTAGTGGTTGGCGTAATCTCCCTGATTCTGTACCTGGTATTCATCCAGTATATTCAGCGGAAGAAGTCTGTTCCCCGGGAGCGCGTGCCGAACACCATCGATCTGAAGACAACAAATTGATCCTCGGGTGGTTACCACGCGTGCATTTGGGATGATGAGGAGGCACCTAGGCGGAAGATACCGTCGAAGCTGATATGGGCCTCGAAGCTAGGCGAGTAGTCTATTTCTTTGAGTACCTTGGCGAGGTTCTTGATGTTGCCTGAGGACAGGTTGTCGACGACGCGGACTCTGTGATTTTCTTGGACTAGCCTTTCCACGAGGTGGCTCCCGATGAAGCCGGCCCCGCTGGTGACAACGTACTTCATAGGTGTATTCTCAATTATCTCTATTTTATCGGATATAACATCTTAGAGAACTAGATTAGTTGAAGCTCACGGTATTCCCCTGCGACGTGCTTTCACCACGGTGTGGCGGGTCGCGCTCGATGGGAAACTGAGCGTATGCACGCGCGAAATTACCAGATTGTGGTTCCTGCATCGACAAATATCGTTGTTCCAGTCACAAACCTAGAGTCATCAGAGGCCAGGTAGACGGCTGCACCAGCTAAGTCTTCTGGCCTTAGTATAACATTCATAGGGATTCGAGTAAGTCTCCTATTCCTAAATTCCGGATCTGCCAAATCTTTCCTATTTAGATCAGTTTCTGTGAGCCCGGGCGCTATCCCGTTGACGTTGATCTTGTACGGTGCAAGCTCCAATGCCATCTGCTTGGTGAGCATCGCGACTCCTGCCTTTGCGACCGAGTAAGGTGTTACATTTAGACCGGCTTGGATCTGGTTTGTTGACGCTATGTTGATTATCTTTCCTTGATTTCTATCGACCATGTGCCTCGCTACCAACTGACCACATAGAAAGTATCCTTTCAGGTTGATTCCGAGTACGAGATCCCATTCCTCTTCTGAGATCTCTAGAAATGGTTTTCTCCTTATTATGCCAGCGTTATTGACAAGAATATCAATCACGCCAAACTCTTTTAACACGTTATCGATCATTTCGTGAACTTGAGATGCGGATGAAGTGTTCGCATGAAAAGCTTTGCTTCTCACGCCCAGTTTTTCGATCTCGCTAACAGTCTTAGTCGCAGCCAAATTATCCATGTTATAATTGATTGCCACATTGGCACCCTCTTTTGCGAAGGCTATGGCTATTGCCCTGCCGATGCCTCGGCTTCCTCCAGTTACTAAAGCATTTTTATTATGCAATTTCATTTTTAAAATTCATCTAAATCATGATACAATTATCTCGTATTAAAATTCGTGCGCGTTGCGTTCACGCGAAGACAAATAACCCTATAAGTCCAATCTTCAGCCATGGTGCTCAACGACCTTGAGAGGACGGTGCTGGCCGAGGTCTCGAAGGAGAACTGCTGGCGGCACGTCGAGTGGTTCGATTCAATGGGTGAGAAGCTCTCCGGAACCCCAAGCAACGAAAAGTCGGTAGATTATATCCTCGAGGCCCTCGCTGGATATGGGGTAAAGGCGACTGCGCCCGAGTTCCAGGCGTGGCTTGACTTTCCCAGGCTCTTCGACTCCAATTTGAAGGTTCTTTCTCCCATCGAGAAACCCGTAGAGGCAATGGCTCTCGCTCAGATAACCTCGACGCCGCCGGAGGGAGTGGAGGGTGAACTCGTTTACGCAGGAGGGGGGGCTCTCGCTGATTATGATGGGAAGAATGTCCGTGGTAAGATTGTTCTAGTCGACTTCGACAGGGGACCGCTGAGGCCTTGGAAAAACTACGTTGCCGGCGTTTTGAAGGGGACAACCGGATTCATCGTTGTCGATTACAAGGAGCCTACGAGGGTTTACAATAGAGGGACTGTGAAATCTGTCGCGCGCGCCAGGACGTTGCTTAATTCAGATTTTAATAGATTTATTTAGGCTTCATGGTCAGCCGGCAGCTTTGGATTACGCAAGTATTCCTTACGAGTTTACAGTAGCCACCCTTCTCGTATCTGCAGGCCCTTTTAAGCG
>JBGPRA010000135.1:0-6352 GCA_041489375.1 Bathyarchaeia archaeon
AAGGAGTCGCAATCCCATGCACCCTGGTTCTCTACGGTTATTTTTGCACCTTTTGAGTATGGCATCGGGAACCAGCAGTTGAAACCCTTGCCGTCCTCGGGGCTCATCTGTAGGGGAGCTGAGACATAGTTCTTGCAGATGGCGTGGCCGATGCCAAAAAAGTCTCCTATAGGGACCTCGACGCTTGGGTTCTCCTCGCCATCCCAGTAAGCTCGAAGAACAAGTTTACGCAGGTAGTACTCATCTCTCGTGCGGATGGTTACCCATACGTGCTTGACGATGCCTGCTCCCGTCATCTCAGCGAGAGTGGCGGTCTCCCCCGCTGGTACTACGATGTAGTCCTTGTTTCCTCCGGTACGATCGTAGCTGCTGAACCTCTTCCTCTTAGCATCCCTTAGGAAGGGTATTCCCGAGAGATCGCCGCATAGGCCTGAAAGACTCATAGTTATCGATTTAGATCAGCAGTGTCAGGTGAAATAATTTGCGTGGCTGCTCACGAGAGGTTACTAATAAACGGAATCCACTTTTAGAGGAAGCATTTCTCTACGCGGGTCATCCAGTAGGTGAGCCACTCCTCTTCAATTAGATGGAAGAGGCGGTACTTCATGACCCGAGGATCTCCTCCATCCTCTCTTAGGGTCATTCGGGAGATTGGTTTGCCGTTGTATCGATATGATCCTGTTTCCTCATTGTACATGGTTTCGAGCCAGCTGAGGAGATTCTCAATAACGGGTTCGTCCCTGCCAAAGCCATTTTCGGCGAGCATTACAAGTTCACGGACGGCTTCATGGCCGTGCCAGAAGAAACGCTGGACGTCCACTCTCTTCTTCTGATTAAGGTGCCATAGGATAAAGCCAAGGCCACGTCTTAGGGGTTCCCTATACTCAGTGAGTCTGCTTGCGTGGAGTGCTGTGCAAGTGAAAAAAGTTACCCAGGGGCAGCTCCGAGTCCATATTTGATAGGGCGCGACGGTACCTTCCTTATGCCCTTCCTGGACCCAGCCTCCGTCTTCCCTCTGCCACCTGAGAAGGACCTCAAAGCCTCTCCTCACCCTAATGTCGCTTGCGGCACCCACCTTGGCGAGGCCTGCCAACTGGATACTCATCCGGCAGGGGACGTTGCGAGGGTTCTCGTTGTAGTCCTCCTTCGTTAATGGGTCTCGGCGCTCCGTTAAAACGCCATTAGGCCTCTGGAATCCGAGGACCCACTCGACTGCCTTCGAGACTTTTAGGTCTGCTACTGTGTAGCCGGTGTCTCCGAGGATGCTGAGGAGCCAAGATGTGGTGACGTATTTAGGGCTCACCGGAGTACAACCGCCCTGGGGAATGTAAGATGGCTTCGGTGCCCAGGAGCCTCCGTCGCACCAGGAACCATCGTCTCTCTGCTTTGAGAAGATCTCGACACTGCTCGGATGGTGTAGTGCCTCCTTCCAAAGCGCTCTCATCTCGGATGACGCCGGATCCTCACCAACTATTCTAAGAAGCGTCATGTACCTAACAGGCGCTGAGCCATTATCTAGGAGCCAGGAGATGCTCCTCTCTATCTTTTCCTCCCCCAACATAGGTCCTCTGAGGATATATCTACTGAGAGTGTAAATTGCTTGCCTCGAAGCGGTGGCAAGGCTTATGCCAAGCCACGCCGATTTTTTACCATGACAAGGTACGCATCCAAGCAGACAGAGATGAGATTCTCGAAGGAATTGAAATACCTGCTTTACATCCCCAAAGGATGTGACTCTGATCATGGGCGAAGATGGCCTCTCATAGTCTTTCTGCATGGGGCGGGTGAGAGGGGTGATGATCTCGAGCTCGTCAAGATGCATGGCCCACCTAGACTAATTGATGCGGGGAAGAAGTTGCCCTTCATCGTCGTCTCACCGCAACTCGCACTCGGTGAATGGTGGTCTCCTGACATGGTTGCGTGGCTTGCAAAGGACATGCTTAGGACTCTGAGGGTTGACCCGGACCGCGTTTATCTTACTGGGCTTAGCATGGGTGGCTACGGCACGTGGGAGACCGCTGCGAAGTACCCTGAACTCTTCGCTGCTATTGCACCAATATGTGGACGCGGAGACCCCTCAATTGCGTGGAAGCTCCGCCACATACCAACTTGGTTATTCCATGGCGCTAAGGACCCAGTAGTCCCGTTAAAACACTCCGACGACATGAATAGAGCTCTCAAACAATATGGAAACGTGAAGTACACGATCTACCCTAATGCGGAGCATGACAGCTGGACAGAAACCTATAGCAACGAGGAACTGTACAGATGGTTCCTCAGCCATGTTAGGTTCAAGTATGCTAATGCCCCGATGCCTGTGGAGCCAGATGGGTTCGTGGGCAAATATGCCTCAAAGGAGAATTCCGCGGAGGTATACCTCAAGGAGGGAGGGCTGTACATCGCCCTAGAGACTAGCGGCAACAAGGTACTACCGCTTAACCCCTGTGGCGTTGACTCCTTCACATTCGGAGATTTTGGCACCTATGAAATTAAGTTCGTATCAAATGGGAGAGGTAGCTACGATGCTGCAATCGTCTATGAGAGACAGATGACGCTTCTCAAGAAGACCCGCTCAAAAACTGTAAAGAGCTCGTCACATATTTTGGATTAGTTAGATGAGAAAACCGTAAGGTTCCCTAATAGTAGCTAAGCGCATCCCCATCGCGTGCGCGTCGGGAATATTTGGAGGATTAGGGAGAGTTCAAAGATAAGAGGACTCTCAAGTTGGCGAGGAAGCTGGTGCACGCGCATAACGGACTTTAGGTATATAGTTGAACGATCGTTCCGTCGGTCAGCTTCCTGTCGAGGCCGACCTTCTCATTGGGGAACTTCGCTGAGGGCCCCCAGACACGTGCATACTTGAAGTTATGATAGAAGTCGTTGTGAATCATCCGGGCAAGCTCCCCGACGGTGACATTTCCCCTGAAGACCATAGGGATTTTCGCCGGATCCCTCCCCGGCTCCTTGGTGTAGATGCGTGTGATATCAAGCACTTTGAAGAGTTTCTCCCCTAGGGTAGCTACAAGGTTAGGTGTGTGCTCGGCGGAGGCAACGACTACCTCAAGGGGTTCAGCAGCTGTCCTTAACTGCTCTAATGCGCGGGGATCAGGCCTAAGGTCGGATTTATTAGCTAAGACGATTGTTGGACGATAAACAGCGTTTCCGAAGATAGCATCCTCAACGGTCTCTAAGGTGACTCTACCCATGACTTTCACGAGGGCGGAGCGTATCTTGTAACCAGTAAGAAGGGCGATGACCTCCTCAGTGGAGCAGCCCAATAGCTCCCCCTCCCATAGGAACTGGATCTGGGTGCCGCCGCGTTTCTCGATTTCTACCTCCCCCTCCGGCTCTGCGATGAGGATGCGACTATTTGCAAGCTCCTGTGCGATCATAAGGAAGTTCGCCGCGGGATCATCCCTTACATCGACAACTATTATGATGCCGTCGGCGTTCCTCGCCATGCTGAGTTTCATGAATCCATCGGCACGCCCCTCACTGCTCCCCTCGACGATCGCCGGGACTTCGACTAATTGGAACTGGATATCCTTGTAGGTGAGCATGCCGGGAACGGGGGTCTTTGTACCATAAGGGTAAGGTGTAACCTCTACGGGTGCGTTGGTTACGGCTCGTAGGAGGCTGCTTCGACCTACGTTCGTGGGACCGATGACTGCGATCTGCGCAGCTCCGGCTTTGGGGACGAAGTAGCTCGGCCCACCCCCCACCTTCTGCTGCCGCTTCTTCTTTTCTATCTCCTCACGGAGCGCCGCCATCTGCTTCTTGACCTGGCTGCACATCCGCTCCGTCCCCTTGTGCTTAGGGACGAGGCTGAGGAACTCCCCCATCAGTTTGAGGCGTTCCTCGGGGTTACGCGTCAGGGTGACCTCGTTCCACTTCCCTTTCGCCTCCGGAGGGAGATTGGTCACCAACACTATTCATCCACTTAAACCCCGTCAGACAATTTATTAAGAACCGTGCATGAATCAGTTATTCGAAATGATGCGCGTAGCGCCAAAAGAAAGGCGTGGGGCTCAAGCGATGAGCTCCATGAGCTCGGACAGGTCGCTAAGCTTATCCAATCTCCAGACGACGTCCTTGATTTCCTTCGCTTGCTCCTCTGTAAGGCTCGGCCCTGCCCAGAGCCTGAATTTCTCGTATAGGGCGTTATCGTCTAAGGTATTCCTAGGGTCTCCATAGGGGTTTTGGACTACTTTCTTGTATACCTCGCCTGTCTTTACCTTGATCTCTACGGTCGTCGGCCTGTACTGGTCTGGATAGAGGGCGTCTAGGTCTTCTTCTGGTTTTACCTTGATCTTCTTTGCTAGGTCGTGGATTGCATTGTCGGCTATCCTCTCCTTGGTGAACTGGGCTTCGGTCACCTTCCCGTCTATGAGTGCCACCGCCACAATGTAGGGGAGATTAAACTGACACGTCTTGTAATAGCTGTCGACTTCGACGGGGCTCTCGGTGATGTACATTCCATGTGTGAGCTGCTGGATCTGGATCTCCTCGATATACTCTGGGGATATCTTCGTCTCCTCCCTTAGAGCGAGGACTGCCTCTATTGCGCCGTGTGTCATTCTGCATGTCGGCCAGGGCTTAATGTAGACGTTCATGATCTCGTACTCCCTGCCGAGCCCCCTTTCCCTGAACCTAGTGGAGAGCTTTCTGTCGTCGCCCATGGGAGGCCCATTGAATCCTTCCTTGGCTAGCCAGGCGGCTTCGATGCCAGTCTTCGCCTCGTAACCGCAGTGGAGAAAGTTGGTGTCATATGTGAGACTCTCCGGAAAAGCCTTGGGCGATGTAAAGGCCGCAATGCTGAGGGCGAACTGGGTCTTCTCCTGCTCCAGGCCCATTAGGTGAGTAGCGACGGCTGCCGAACCCTGTGTCGCCGAAGGCGGCCTCTTTGCGATCCCTCTGATCCTGGTGGCGACGTCGTATCCGATCACCATCGATGTGATCACGTCACTCCCCGAGGAGCCGAGCTTCTCTGCGACGGCGAGGGCGGTGGGTATCACCGTCCTGCCCGGGTGGGCTGAGCCTCCGAGGGCGGCGGAGTCCCTGTGGCCGTCGTTGCAGTCGTAAACCTGGGCGTACGAGGCGTTGGCGAAGGCGGCCCAGCTGCAGGCTGTCTTCATGCCTGCCCTTATGACGGTGCATTCGGGCTTGGCTCCCAGCCCTCTCAGTAAGGCCTTGATGGGTTGAGCCTCCTGTTTCCTCAACCCCATTAGGATTGTACCAAGGCTGTCCAGGGTAACACGCTTTGCCTGGTGAACAATAGTATCTGGGAGGTCGGTGAAGGAGAGATCGTGGATATACTCAGCTAATTGCTTGCCCGTCCTCAGGGATGCGTCCAATTCCTTTACCAAAAAGATTACACACCTTTCAGTGACTCTTTTAGAAGTTAAATCTGTTCGTGCCCGACTGTAAATGTCAAGACAGCCCCGCGCGCGGGTAGTAAACATATCCCTATAAGACACTTCATTTTATTGCCTAAGTCAGCCTACTTAGGACTGCGCGCGCGAGGCTTAGGTTTCCAATGTAAAAAGTGGTGGGCCGAGCAGGGTTCGAACCTGCGACTCCCGCCATGTCAAGGCGATGTCATAACCACTAGACCACCGGCCCGACCAAGACACCATACCAGCGATGGATCGTATAAAGGTTACCGGAAACTTAGAAGCCCCATCTTTTCTAGGAACGTGAAGTACCCCAAGAGGTATTCTAGATCACTTCGCCCAGACTCGAGCTCCACGAGCCTCGAGACCTCGAGCAGACTCCTTGCCCCATCGCTCCAGTAAACTGCTAGGTTCTCCGATCCAGATGCCTCCTTATGCTTCCTCCCTAAGCGGTAGAAGGCTTCACGATCCTCAGGGGACAGCTTCCTAACCCACTCCCGGGCCGAGAGGGGTCCCCTAAACTTTCTTATTGGGACGATAGCCGCCACCTCCTTTTCCAGCTTCATCAGCCTCCTCGCCCTAGGCTTCAGGGCCAGGCTCCTCGCCTGTGCCAACGCACTGATCTCTGTCTTAGCTCTCTTTCCCTCGGATCTGGCAGTTGCCTCGATGTCTGTTACCAGCTTTTTGATAATTGATTCGAGTTGCTTGTCATCGGGTGCTAGACGTTTAGTAGAACTCACAGCCTCGGCTGCGCGCTTCATCCAGTAGTCGACACGCCCTCTCAATCTACGCAGCTCCTCAGAAGCCGCCTCAGCGTCCCCGTTCGATGCCGCCGTAATTGCTCCCTGAGTCTTCTGCATGAAGGCACGCTTCTCACGCGACGCCGTCTCAGAGGCGATCCACAGCGCCTCTCTAGATCCCGCATTAGCTATGAAGTAGGCATATGTAGCCGTCATCAG
>JBGPRA010000136.1:0-6178 GCA_041489375.1 Bathyarchaeia archaeon
ATGCCGAGCACACGCATGGGCGTCGCCGCCCTCCTCAGGGAGTGGCTGAACAAGGCACTCCTCTACGCCGAGAAGAAGGAATCAGCGACTGCGCAGAAGGACCCCATCAAGATGCCGGAGAGGGACCCGAGGCTAGAGGCTCTTCTGCCCGTGGTGAAGAAGCAGATCCCACTCAGAGCTCACGCCCATAGGGCTGACGATGTCGCGACAGCTGTAAGGATCTGCGAGGAGTTCGGCCTCGAGATGAGCTGGGAGCACGCTACTGAGGGTCACAGGATCGCCAAGTGGTTAGCCGAGAAGAAGATCTCCGCGGTCTGGGGACCCAGCCTTACCGCTCGAGGCAAGTGGGAGATGAGGGAACTGAGCTTCGAGACGCCAAAAACACTCTATGATGCGGGGGTCCACTTCGCTATCCAGACCGACGCTGTTGGTAGCACAATAGCGTTCCTCCCCATCTGCGCTGGCTTAGCATGCCGCGACGGCCTGCCTTATGAGGAGGCTCTAAAGGCGATAACCATCAACTCAGCTGAGATCATAGGTGTAGGTGACCGGGTTGGTAGCCTCGAGAGGGGAAAAGATGCGGATATCCGTATCCTCAGCGGCGACCCACTAGAACTCAAGACAAAAGTTGAAAAGGTCATAATTAACGGCGAGCTCGCCTGGAGTCGTTAACTTTTCTCCTTCTCAACACAGTTTGTTTTAACTTAGGCTCTATTGGCCTAAGATTGATTCTGAAGTGCACTAGGCGCTCCAGCTGACCATCGAACTCGCTAAGGAAGCTTGGCAACACAAGTACTGAGACGGATGGAACACGGCGGTAGATCTCCATGGGAGTCGCTGAAAGGGTCAGCACCATAGGAACGATAACGGCCTTCGACCAATCAACAAGTCCAACCCTTTTCCTAAGCTCCTCGATGTGCCCCGTGAATACCTCTGTCTTTTCAAGATGAGTCTCGATGATTCCCCGAGCGGTCTGGTTACCGATCCCCTTCCCCCAACGCTTGCACTCGCCACAGACAAGGTAGGGCGTCCTCACCGCGAGGAGGTCCAACTCCCATCTCCTCCCCTCAGCCATGAACCTGAACCTGCGCATGACTCGAAAGCCGTTCTCTTCGAAGACCCTAGCAGAGAGCTCCTCAAACTCCAACCACGTGAGGCTCCGACTTACAGCCTCAACATCCGCTCCGACCCGGACAGCCTTTACGGCTGTGGCCAGCCTCTGAGAAATGTTCTGGGTAATCTCCCCATTTTCGATGTGAAGGAGCCCCTCCTCACGAGCCTCATTGAGGAAGCCCTTTAACGTGTCTCCAGTGACACGGATCCTCTCGGGTAAGACGGAGACGCTAACTGGGCCAGCCCTTGTGGCTTCGAGAAGTGCAGTCAGCATCTGGAGGACGGTTTGGCTCACGCATTGGTTTGTCCTCGGCCACATTGAAGAGCGTTACGCTGCACGCTCCATAGAAAGGAACTTAGGTGGACGAGGAAGAAGTTCAAGTGACCCTAGTCTAACTTGAGCCAGCCTCTAACATAGAAGAACAACCCAAGAAGAGCCATGCTGATGCCGCTTGCGGTAATTTCTAGGAGAGGGAAGGCCCCCGAGGAGGCACCTGTCAAGTTTACCCCAAGGAGCGTGCTGATCAGAGATGGCACCCCAATAATCACCGTGAGGGCAGCGATGAGTCTCATCGTCTTGTTCATGTCGTGGCTCATGGTGTCCATGTGCATCCCTATTAAGCCCTGCATCGTTTCATGGGTGATCTCCGTCATCTCCTCTGCGCCCGTGGCGCGCTCCTTGATGAGGTCGAATAGCCTCTTCTCGACCTCGTTTATGCCTAGCTCAGTGTGATCATCAGTCAGGGCCTCGGCGAGCCTCTTCAGATGGCGCAACTGTCGCAGTAGGCTGCTAGATTCCCGCTGTATGAGGAATGCCTCCATATAGGCAGCTCGGGGCCATGGCGGGTCCTGGTCCTCCAACTTCTCCGCTTGAGACTCGAAGCTGTTAACAAAATACTCGTAGGACTCAAAGACGTGATCGAGGGCGAGATACGCGACTCGTGCTGTGTGGGATATCTGAGCGTAGCGTGGCGACTCGTATCCTCGGGAGATTGCTTGGCTTGTCTCCGTCCAGGTCTGGCTCATGCTGACGACGCTGTACCCGTTCGTGAAGACAATTACGGGGCCCATGTCGCTTGAGAGGTCCTTCCCCGAGCCCTTTGTGTTGAGGTACCAGGCGAATATTTTCGTGTATTCTGGGTATGAGTCGACGTGTGGGTAATTACTGCTGAGCTTCCCCAAAAGAGCGTTCCTAGGCACCTTGAGAGCCTCCGCTACTCTCTCCATGTCCTCGACACTTGGGTCGGTCACGTCGAACCAGAGCTTCTTCCTATGATTGGCTCCGAACTCCTCTATTGTGGCATCCCTGAGTCTCTTGTCTTCCCAGACGCTGATCTTCATCACTGGCCCCCTGAGACGTAGGTAACTGAGGCGGATTAACTTTATTCGGAAAGGTGTCTAAGACGCACAGTCAGCCGCGCGCAATAATAATTAGCTAAAAATGGGTTTAAAAGAGTTGAAAAAGGTGTTTAAGCGGAGCCGACCTTCTCTAGGTACTGCTTTCGCCTGTAGAGGACCCCCATTACGTCCGCTGCCCTCTCGGGCGTCGTATAGACAGGAACCCTCGCCTTCTCCATGATCTTCGCCGACTCAGGCTCGACGTCCGCACTTGGCTCGATGACAACGACGGGTTTATCGAACTTCTTGTATGTGGTAATGAGGTTGTTGTCGATCATCTGGATGAGGCCGGTGAGGGTCTCCTGGTCAACGTCTGGAAACATCGCTTTAACCATCGCGGTGCCTAGGCCGATCGTGATAAGTCCGTCGATCTCAGGCTGCTTGAGAACTATCTCAGCTGCCTGGCCTAGCTTCCAGACATCAAGGTTAGCGGTAAGGTCGACTGGATTCTTAGGATTACCGAAAGCTGGAATGACTCCCTTAAGCTCCTCCTGCGCTGCGGCGTTGAGGGTTGGAACTTTTAAATTGTTTAAGACGAGTCTGTCAGCAGTCTCAACGGCAACGCCACCCGAGTTACTTACAATGCCCACATTCGGACCCTTAGGGAGGGGGCAGTAGATGAAGCCCTTGACGTAGTCAAACATCTCGGTCGCATCACCAGCGCGGATGACCCCCGTCTGCTTGAAGGCTGCGTCATAGATCTTGTCACTACCAGCGATGCTGCCTGTGTGGCTAGCAGCTGCCTTGCTACCCGCCTCGGTCACGCCGACCTTAATGACGACTATGGGCTTCTTCTTAGTGATCTGCTTAGCCGCTTCATACCACTTACGCCCCTCCTTGAGACCCTCTATGTACATGCAGATGACCTTAGTCGAGGGGTCCTCAGCGAAGTGGGTGCAATACTCCCAGCCCTTGAGGTCGGTCTCGTTACCACTGCTGACGAACTTACTAATACCGACCCCGAGAGCGTTAGCGCGTAGGAAAAGCTGGAGGCCGTAGCCGCCACTCTGACTGATAAAAGCGACCTCCCCCTCTTTACTGACGAGAGGAACCATGAGGGCGCTAAACTTGGTCTCGCTGCTGCTTACTCCCATGCAGTTGGGGCCGACGAAGCGGAAGTTACCTGCGGCTTTCTCCTTAACCTGCTGGATGATCTTAGCGCCCTCCTCGCCTGTCTCACCGAAGCCACTTGTGATGACAACAGCTCCTTTGACCTTCTTCTCAACCATCTCGTCGAAGACGCTTGGGACAACCCTCGCAGGGACGAGTACGATAGCGCAGTCTACGTCGTCCGGCACCTCGCGGAGACTTGGGTAGACCTTGTAGTCGAGGATGTTGCCGATCTCAGCGGCCTTGGGGTTAACAGGGTAAACCTTTCCCTGGTAACCGCCCACTTTGACAGCGTTCACAAACATGTAACCCCACTTGCTTGAATCGGCTGTGGCACCGATCAGGGCAACACTTTTGGGGTTGAAGATCGCGTTGAGTGACTCGTTCGTATCCATCACGATCAACTCGGATGATAGTTCAGGTAACTCTGCTGTCTTCCATATTAAAAAGTTGGGGAGGCTACTCTCCGCGTGCCTTCTTGAGAGCTTGCTCTGCCCCATAGGCCAAGAAACCATCCGCCTCGCCAACAGTGTTGTAGATGAAGCCCTTCTCAATGGCCCACTTTATGTTCTCCATATTCGAGTAGAGGCCGGGGGCCTTGCCATAATCTTCGCAGACTTGGATTACGGCCTCGAGGGCACCGAGGAAGCGGGGGTTGCCCCACTGGGGCGGGATCCCGAGGCCCATGTTATTGCTAAGATCGTATGGACCTATGAATAGAGCATTAACCCCCTCCACGGAGGCGATCTCGTCGAGGTTGTCGAGCGCCTTCTGAGTCTCGATCTGGACACTGATGAGCACTTCATCGTTTGCGGTGGCCCGGTAATCGGGGTCGAAACGTTCGGCTCTGCGAGGACCCCAGCCCCTTATACCCTCAGGCGGGTACTTGCAAGCTTGGACAGCTGCCTCCGCCTCCTCCTTCTCATTCACCCACGGAACTAGTACGCCATAGGCGCCGATGTCTAGGACGCGCTTTATTATAACGGGGTCATTCCACTGCGGGCGGACGATGGGGGTGCAGCTACTGCCGTTCATCGCCATCATCATAGTCTGCATAGTCTCGATCCCGAGAGGGCCATGCTCACCGTCTATGAGGAGCCAGTCGAAGCCAGCCCTACTAAGGGTCTCGGTGACGTCTGGGTGGCCGAGGCCTACGAAAGCGCCAACGACAGGCTGTCCTCTAAGTATCTTATCCTTTAGGAGGTTCTTCATCCTCTCATCAACCCTATGAAAGATGGCTAGTTATGATATAAGGAAGGTGGGAGACTCGATTCAGCATGGATATCAAAGCGCGCTCTCCCATCCACATCATGAAATCAACGAAGGGCAATCTATTTAATAAGAGACCGTAACCATTAGTCGAAACACTTCAGGGTGAATTTGAATGGCAAAGTATCTGAGTCTAGAATTCTGGAAGAAGGTCCAGGAACTCGCCAACGCTGACCAGGAGTTCGGTATAAAGGCGAAGATGTTCGTGGCAAGTTTCACATTCAAGGTAACGGATAAGGCAGATCTCCACCCAATCTACGCCAAGTTCGCCGACGGGAAGATCACTGAGATCCGCGCAACAAACGAGGGCGAGAAGACCGATTTCAGCCTCGAAGGCACCTACGACATTTGGAGCAAGGTTAACAAAGGCGAGCTTGATGGAAGTAACGCCATTATGCAGCGTCAACTCCAGTTTAAAGGAAACATGAGCAACATCATCCGCTATAGCAAGAGTTTCCTCAGGCTCTTCCAGCTCATGCAGAAAGTCCCCGTCGAGTACTAAACCCCTATTTCATCTAGACAACTTTTCCAGTCGCCTCAGAGCGCCCCTCTATTGGTGTAGAACTTGGTCTCAACCAATTAGATTTTCCGAGAAATGATTTGGGATATAAAAACTAAACCAGCTAATACCACGCGCATTCTCAATTAATTTCCATTTTTGCCAATCGTCAACTTTAACCATCTCTGAATCATCATTTGATTCGGGAATGAATTGTGTCAGACGACGTAACGGCGAAGGTACTCGATGAGTACCTACGCGACTCACGCCAATCCATACGCGAGGTCGCCAGAAAGGTGGGCGTCTCCTCGGGGACCGTGGCGTCTAGGTTGAAGGAGATGGAGGAAGTGGGGATCATCCGCCGATACTCAGCGATCCTCGACTATGAAAAGCTTGGTTACGAACTGACCGCTATCACTGAGATCACCGTCTCAGATGGGAAAATGATTGAGGTTGGCGAGGCGATAGCTAAGCTCAGCCAGGCGACGGGAGTCTACAACATAACAGGAGACTCGGACCTCATGATAGTGGGCAAGTTTAGAACCAGAAAGGAGCTTAGCGACTTCACAAAGAAAACCCTGACCATCCCCCATGTTCTGAGAACCAAGACGCACCTCGTCCTGAACACACTCAAGGAAGACTTCGGCGTGATTCCTTAACCCTCTTAGCTGCCTCTGCGCCGGCTTCAAGTGCCTTCAAATTGAGAACTGAAGCCTTTGGAAATCGCTCGGTCACCGCGGACCTAAGGGCGTCCATCTGGAATAGGTCTAAGGCGCCGGAGAGAGCGCC
>JBGPRA010000137.1:0-6157 GCA_041489375.1 Bathyarchaeia archaeon
CCTTGGCGGAGGCTACGAACTCCTTTAGGATCTCAACGTTCTCCTCGTGAGTCGACCTCCTGCGGAGGTCGACTGGGATGCCGAGTATCTTGGCCTCGCCTGGGTTCAGGCCAGCTGACTGTATCTCGGCGATGCTGAAGCCCCTGCCCTCCCTTACGGTTTCGGGTCGGAAGACCATTGGTGATATGAAGTGGGACATCGAGGTCACCTGTAGCTTTTCTGTTTGCGTCTGCGTGCGCCTGGGCCGCCGAATTTTTTCGGCTCCTTCCTGCGGGCGTCGCCGCTGAGCATTGTGCGGTCGTGCTCGATGAATGTGCTCTTGAGCCTCTTGCTCTTTGTGTATTTGACGAGTCCCTGGGCTAGTCCCATACGCGCGGCTTCAGCCTGACTGAGTATGCCGCCGCCTGCGACGACGATGCTGACGTCGACTTTGTTGGCTACTTCACCTGCGATGAGTATGGGCTCCATTATCATCTCCCGGGCCATAGCTGGCTGGTGGAGGTGAACTGGTACGTTGTTGATCCTGACCCTTCCTTTACCCTCGACGACGGCGACGCGGGCCTTAGCGGTCTTACGCTTGCCGGTTGAGAGGATCGGCTTTTTCTTCGTTACGGGTGTTGACAATTTACTCTACTCCCTTCTTGTTCCAGCCGATGCTCTCGGCGAGTTCACCGACGGTGACTGACCTGTGGTTGAGTTTGCTGCCGTGGCAATCGGGAAGGCTTTGTTTTTCCGCCTTTTCAAGTTCTTCGGGGACACCGATGTGGACGTGTAGTCTCTTGTACGCTGCGGCGCCCTTCGGTATCCTGTAGGGGAGCATTCCGCGAACGGTTCGGCGGACGATCTCGTGGGGCCTTCTGTGGTGGACGGGGCCCTTGCCGAAGCCCCCGACCTTGATGAACTCTTTCCACTCTTTGACTAGATTCGCCTTGTTGCCGGAGATGACGATTTTTTGGGCATTCACTAGCTCTATTGTTTCGCCGGATAGTAGCCTCTTGGCGACGACGCTGGCCATCCTACCAAGAACGAGGCCGTCGGCGTCTATGACTGTCCTTGTACTCATCGCTGATTCAACCTATTCATCGGCTCAGGCTGCCTGATGCACCCTGCCTACATCACTTCTGTAATTATAAAGGTTTTCCAAAGACTGATGCTCGCATTGAGGTATTTGTAGGAGAGGAGCATCAAGCTCACAAGAGGCGTTGGCTTGCCTGTGCTTTTAAGAGAGTCCATTGCTGCAGTGGTGGAGTTGAGTGAAGGTGGCTTCAGCAACTTCTATCCCGAGACACCCGATTCATCCAACGACTAAAGTCGTTGGGTTTCCCGGGAGTTGATCCTAAGGTATGAACTCGATCTTGCATCCGACGCGGCTTTTCGCGGCTTCGAAGGCCTCCTTCGCCTTATCGAATGGGAGTCGGTGGGTGATGAGCTCCTCAATCTTGACTGCCCCGCTCTTCGCCAGCCTAATTGATTGGTCGAAGTTCTCCGGCTTCGCGTCGTAAGCACCGCTTATAGTGATCTCTCTGCGAACGACCTGGGTCATGGGAACCTCGACAGGCTTACCAAAGATACCTATCACGGTGATCTGGCCTCGCTTCTTCACTATTTGTGTGGCCTGGGTGACGGCGGAAGGCGCTCCCGTGGCGACGAAGGCGATATCGGCGCCCCTACCGCCCGTCTTCTCCCAAACGAGCTTAACCAGGTCCTCACTCTCCACGTTCATAGTCTTCAGCCCGAGCCTCTCTGCAATCTTGAAACGCTCTGTGTCGACGTTTACGCCGGTGACGATGACCTCAGCGCCAGCTAAGCGGAAGAGCTGGGCGCTGAAGAGGCCGATGGGGCCACAGCCTTGGACCACAACGAGGTCGCCGAGCCTGATGGGGGTGCAGTCCTTTACGAAGTGGAGGGCGTTACTCAGAGGCTCTATGAGGGCACCAGCCTCGTAGCTGAGTTCATCGGGTAACCTATGGAGTAGCTTGTAGGGGACAGCGACGTACTCAGCCATTCCACCGTCGGTGTGGATGCCAAAAAGAGTGGAGGCCTCGCATAGGTTCTCTTGACCAGAGTGGCAGTAAACGCAAGTACCGCAGGACTTAACAGACTCAGCAAGAACCTTGTCGCCGACGACATAGCCTTTCACCTGCGGCCCAGCCTCCGCGATCCTACCCGAGAACTCGTGGCCCATGACGACGGGGAGCCTCATCTTCGAGTAGGCGGGAGTGTAATCATATATACCGAGATCGCTTCCGCAGATCGCAGCAGCTTTTACCTCGATCAAGACCTCGTCGGTTTTGATCTTCGGCTTCGGGACTTCGGCGAACTCGACACCGGGCTCCGGCTTGCGCTTGACTACTGCTCGCATCGTTTGCACCTTTACTCTGCTATGAGCACCGGGCGCGGATTAAACGCTTCCCCGGTAAACAACACTCTAATCCCGCTCCAATGCATCTCTTCTGTAAGCCTATGATTGCTGCTGAGAAGCGGGTGCTCGACGCGATCGACGTCGACAGCCTCGTCGAATACCTTTGTGAGTTGATTTCAATCCCGAGCGTAGGCGGTCACGAGTCTACCGCACAGAAAAACGTCGCTGCGAAGATGAAGGAACTTGGCCTTGCGGTAGAGATGTGGGACTTAGATTTCGATAAGCTCCGTAGCCACCCCGCTTTCAGCATGCCTATACAGCGTAAGGATGGGATTGGCGTCGTGGGAAGCTACGGCAGGAGTAAGGGGAGGAGCCTGCTAATCAACGGGCACATAGACGTCGTCTCCCCAGGAGACAAATCGAAGTGGAAGCACCCTCCGTGGAAAGGAACGGTGGAAGATGGGAGGGTCTATGGGCGCGGCTCTGCCGACATGAAGGGCGGCATAGTCTCGGCCCTCTTCGCCGTCAAGGCGATCGTTGACTCCGGCGTCAAGTTGAAGGGCAGGGTGATGCTGGAGACAGTAATAGGGGAGGAGGATGGCGGCGTTGGGGCTCTCGACGCAATCCTCAGAGGTTACAAGGCCGACGCAGCGATAGTGCCAGAGCCGAGTGAGCTGAGTGCAGTTCCCGCACACGCCGGTGTAATGGCCTTCAGGGTCACCGTGCATGGCAAGGCGGCCCACGCAAGCCTCCGCACCGACGGTGTCAGCGCCATCGACAAGTTCCTCCTCCTCTATGAAGCCTTGAAGGGGCTCGAAAATGAGAGAAATGCCCGAATCAAGGATCCCTTATACGCGAGCTTCGATATACCTTCCCCCCTCAGCATAGGCAAGATCGTGGGTGGAGAGTGGCCTGGGACTGTCCCTGAAGATCTTTACTTCGAAGGACGCGTCGGCGTCCATACAGATGAGACCTGCGACCAAGTGAAGAGTGAGCTAGAGGCCGCCATTAAGATGGCGGCAGACGCAGACCCATGGCTCAAGGGACACCAGCCAAAGGTGGACTGGAATGGCTACCGATTCGACCCGTCGAAGATTCCTGCCGACCACCCGATCATGGAGACTGTGAAAACTGCGTACAAGGATGTGTCTGGTACTTTCCCACGCGTCGAGGGAAAAACTTACAGCAGCGATATGCGCCTGCTCATAAATCTCGCTGCCACACCGACGATTATCTTCGGTCCAGGCGAGCTGCGGGAGGCCCACTCCACCAATGAGTCAGTAAGCGTCGAGAACCTCGAAAAGGCAGCGAAGACATACGCTTTATCGATTCTCCGATGGTGCATCTAGATCCAAGTTTTAATGCGCCATTTTTTAGATTCGGGTAACGAGAGAATTAGGTTAAGGCGGAATCGATTTGGATGAATATTATAGGATACCAACATATCCTGACCACCTGTCAAGCACGAGTGTTTTAACTAGGCTACTTGACGGACTTGGCTTCAGGTTTTACTGGGCGACTGAGGGGCTAAGGACTGAGGACTACGCCTATCGTCCTGCTGAAGATACGATGAGCATCGAGGAGCTTGCCATACATATCTGGGCGCTTATGAACTGGGTGAGCAGCTCAGCTCTTAAGAAGCCCTATACGAAGCCTAAGAACGGCGCTGCAGCGAGGGAGGAGGCACTCGTGATAATACACGACCTGAGAGAGACCATACTCGTTATGAGCGACAAAGACCTGGAGAAGCTGCGTATTCAAGGCAAGCCATTTTGGCACCTGATAAACGGTCCGTTCTCCGACGCCCTTACACATACAGGGCAGATAAACTCATTCAGGAGGCTTGCCGGTAACCCCGTCGCGGGCGCAAACGTCTTCAAGGGCGAACCGCCAAAGGTTGTAAAGACTAAAAGCACTGAATAAAATTGGATCCTATTGGGTACCGGTCTTCTTCGTCTTCAGCAGCGTAGCGATGAGGGCGTTGAGGATGTTCCCCGACTCCTGCCCACCCCCCGTGACGAGAACCTCAGGGGTAATCACTATCTTGCCGTTCGCTATTTCCTCAAATAGCTTTAGGGCAGCAATATTCTGCTGTCCGAGTACCTCGGTCTGCGCCTTGTAGGCAGCTGCTAGGCCGGCTCCAACGCGCTCATTCTCGTACGAAGTACCGTCGGCTTTCGTCTTAGTGGCGTCTCGTATGCCTTCCGCTTCGCGTCGCGCTGCCTCAGCCTTGTCCGCGGCTATCTCGATGGAAAGCTTCGCAGAGATGACGTTCTCTTGCTGGTTGGCGCGTGCCGTCTTCTCAGCGACGGCAATGCGCTGCTCCTGGGCAAGGGCTTCCTGCTCATACTGCTTCTGCTGCTGAACAGCGATCTCCTTCTTCGTCTGAGTCTCCAGCAGCTGAGTGTCAACACTGATGTAGGCAATGAGTAGCCCCTGAACCTCGACGTGATACTTTGAGAATTCCTCACGTGCCTTCTCTAAAGCCTGTAGCTGTAGCTCGGTACGGCTGTGGACGAACTCCATTGCGGCCTTCTTTCCTGCTTCATTTCGGAAGGAGCTGTCGATGAGGGGGTGAGCGACCTGCTCGATGAGGTTAGAGACTGTGCCAAAGCGGGCAATGACGAATGGAGCGTTCGGCGGAGGGATACGAATTATGAGCCTAACGTCGACGTCGAGCTGGAAGCCGTCCTTCGAGGTTACTCGTAGCTGACTGAACTTGAAGAATTCGGTTATTTTGGCGCTCTGGCCAACCTCCGGCCTCTCCTTACCTATGATCTTAGTTTCAGCAGGACCCTGAGAGGAGGCCCAGTCAATTGTGATAGCACTTGTCGGGACTAACTCTGCCTTATAGGCTATTTGGTTGAGGTTGTATGTGCCTGGGGCGACGGGGTCCCTGAATATTCCACGCTGGTTCTTATCCGTGATCAGCAGAGACTCGACAGCCTCGTGAATGGGCTGGTTGAGGTTAGGTATCGTAGATACATCGGGGGCCACTGAGGACCTTGCAAGTTCCTTGCCGACACTTGAAATAATGACAGCAACATACCCCGGCGGAACGACCATCACCGAATATAGGGAGACTTCGAACAGCCTCTTGTTTATGTAATATTCACCTGGTTGGAGGGTCTCAAGTTGAGGCCCCCTGTAGCCACCTGAACTGATGAAGGTTTGACCGTCCTGGAAGTGCTTGTGGTCACCCTGGGGCTCGGGTGCGACGATGTAGCCGGATGGTAGAGGTGTGCCATCCATAGCTACGACGACTCCCACTATCTCCTTCGGCACCTCAAGTGCCGGAGCGTGCTCGATCTTGAAAACAGCTGTGTTTATGCGGTAGGTTCCTGGAAGCAGCATGGCAACCTGTGGCCCCTTCCTCCCACCGTTATTGAGGAAGGCTGAGGCATCCTGGAACGAGTTGCATTCAATGTCGTCCGCGAGCAATCTACCCTTCTGGAGTGGTTGACCATCAATGGACTCGACAATGCCGACGCTTCCCTGCGGGATCTGGGTGACTTTACTCTTGGATATCTTCCAGATTATCGGGAAGCGCCAGTAGAGCCCAGGCATCAGAGTGTCAGCCTGAATACCGATCTCCCCTTCGGAGGCAATGATCTTACCCTGGGGCAGTTTCTTTCCCGACATCTTCTTCGTAAGTATCCCAACTTCATCTGCCCTTACCAAGGCAAAGCCAGGGAGGACGAAGATAAGCAAGATCAAAAGCAACAGAATGGCTATCATAGTAACAAATCCCAGTGAAGTTCCAATTAGACCATCAAACAGAGCCATTTTTCATCC
>JBGPRA010000138.1:0-6040 GCA_041489375.1 Bathyarchaeia archaeon
GTATCCATGGTCAAAGCGAGCCCGGTTACGCTGAGGAAGACCCCGATCCCAGCCATGAAAGTGACTACGCTCACAAGCGTGACGGCTAGGAGCCCGCCAACATATTTTCCATACACTATCGAGTCGCGGTATATCGGGTATGAGAGAAGTGTACTGAGGGAGCCCCTCTGTTTCTCGCTGTTGATCGTGTCGAAGCTTATAGCTATCGCTAGAACCCCGCCTACTAGGCTAAAGTTCGTCACCATACTGCTGAGGGCAGTCGATAGGCTCGAGAGTGATCCCATAAATTGGGTTGGCCTCGTTTGGTTGGCACCAGGGCGCTGACCACCGGGGACTTGACCACCGGGCATTGTAGTTGTTGTAGTCGTTGAGCTCTGAGAACTGCTATACTCCAGGCCGCCTTGGAATGTGGAGACGAGTATGACTATGAGGAGTGTCCCGAAGATGAGTAGGAACTTCTTCTCACCTATGATGTCGAGGAACTCCTTCTTCGCCATCGTGAAAAGCCCAGCCATTCTAGACTACCCCCTGGTACCGGAGGAAGACCTGCTCGAAGTCCTCCCCCTCCGCAGCGTTCACCTGCTTTCTGAGCTCCGGAATTGTGCCGAGGCCCGCTATTGCCCCGTTTTTCATTATTGCGACTCTGTCGCAGAGCTTGTTAACCTCATACAGCACATGTGTTGTGAAGATTATCGTCACTCCCTTCTCCTTCGATAACCCTCTGATGATCTCCCTGAGATCCCGTGTCCCCTCGGGGTCGATGCCCTGCAATGGCTCATCCAATATGAGGACCTTTGGCTCGCGTACTAGCGATTGGGCTATCCCGAGCCTCTGCTTCATGCCGCGGGAGTAAGCTCCTACCTTCACTGGCCTCTTATCTCCCAGGCCGACCATGTCGATCAGCTTCTCGCATCTATCTGAAGCAACCTTCTGAGGCACATCAGCCAGCTCGGCGTAGAAGCTCAGGTTCTGCTTCGCGTTAAGGTTATCGTAGAAACCAGCATTCTCTGGGAGCAACCCCACGTGTCTTCGTGCTTGAAGTGGGTTTTCCTTGATATCCGCGCCGTCTACTATCGCTGTCCCCTCCGTAGGAGGAATGAGTCCGAGGAGCATCAATATCGTCGTCGTCTTCCCAGCGCCGTTATGCCCGAGGAGACCGAATATCTCACCTTCCTCAACTTGGTAGTTGTTGTGGTCAACAGCCACAAGGTCACCGTACTTCTTCGTAAGGTTCTTGAGTTCAATTATTGGTCCCAACGCGTTCACCTACTAATCATCATCGTAACTACTGATGGAGGATATAGGAAGACATATAAAGGTTTTTATCTGCATTAGTAATTACTAAGGCAGGTAGTAGGATGTCGGATAATAATTACGCCCCCTCCGGTTACCGGCCGGACTCGAAGGATCTCGAGGCAATACTCGGCCCATTGGAAGCGGACGTCTTGAACGCGGTGTATGAGATAGGTAAACCGATCAGGGTTCGGGAGGTCTACGAGAAGTTGAAGAGGGAGAGGAAGATTGCGTATACAACTGTTATGTCGACTATGAATACCCTATTCGAAAAGAGCATCCTAGATAGGAAGGTCACCGAAGGAAGGGGCGGTCTCCTTTATGTGTACTGGCCAAAGATGACGAGGTCGGAGATAGAGCGCTCGGCGGTGAAACATATATTAGACAGCCTTGTGAAGAATTTCGGCGAAGCCGTCACCTCGTACCTAGTCGAGATGAAGACGCCGGAGAATGAGAAGAAGAACCAGAGTTGAGACTAGTTGGACGCGATGAGTGAGATACTCCGACTCGTTTCAGGGCCACCGCTCCTCCAGGTGGTATTGATGTCTGTCATCGTCCTCGGGGTATCATACCTTTTGATGAGGGTACTGCGTCTTAACAATCCGCGGGTTCGTAGCATCTACTTTGGTCTAGCCCTCTTGGCTCCCATCATTTTGTACGTTCTATTTACGCCATCGATCTGGGTTACGAGGATAGTCATGCAGCACGGCTTCACTCCGTTTCCAGTGGAAATGAATTTTGACTTCGAGAGGGTCGTCGAGGTGAACTATGTCGGTGTTATTTGCGTTGTGGGGCTCATCTTAGGAGGGGTCACGTTCCTCGTTTCGAACCTCTTCAGCTTATCGATCGTGAAGCGAATGCAGGGTGTTGTCGAGGTTGGTGTGGAGGAGGAGCCCACATTGTATGAGATGGTGGAGAAGGTGGCGAGGAAGATGGGGGTTGACACTCCCCGCGTCGGGTTAACGGAGCACCTTCAGCCGAATGCCTTCACCGTCGGTAGAGGTAAGAGTGCAATGGTTGTCTTCACCATGGGAATTTTAAGTGCCCTCGACCCTCGTGAGCTCGAGGCTGTTGCTGCTCACGAGCTTGCCCATATTAAGAATGGGGACTTTAACCTCATGTCGTTTGTTACGGCGTTGAAGATAGTCTTCTTCTACAACCCTGTCTCGTACCTCGCGGCTTCGATGGTATCGAGGGAGAGGGAATACCTAGCGGATGAGGTCGGTGCTAAGGCTATATCTCGGACGAGGCAGTTGAAGAGCGCCCTTGTTAAGATATCAGCTGCAAAAACTGGGATGAGCCAGAATTTACTTACAACGCTCACTACGAGACTCTTCGTCTACTCCCAGATTGGATCCCTGAAGGCGGCGTTCGCCGCTCACCCCAACCTTGACACGCGCCTAAGGCATATTGGGGGGGTAACTAATTGGAGGGGTGATGCTGTTAAGACCGCTGCGGTCGCGGTTCTTCTGGTGGGCACCTTGTTCCTCGCCGGGGGATACATCTTCCAGCCCATGAGGCTTGTTGACCAGCTCCTCTTCAGAGTAGACAATTCATTCGGGCTGAGGTTGATGAAGTTTCCCGAGGGGAGGGGTCCCATAGCTGGGGCGGTCGTCGATATGGCACGGATTGCCCCGCCGTTAGATTTTAAACCGGACTTCAGGGTTGAGGCTTCTTCGTCGCTGATTAAGTTTAATCATTTAAGTAATTCTGCAACGCAGCATCTCTTTACTGAAGACGCTGTCCGCCTCGCAGGCGTCGCAGCGGATGCAGTTAGTCTCCCCCTGGCCCTCCTTTAGTCTCTTCACGAGGTCGGGCTCGTTGATGAAAGGGCGGCTCATGCTGATTAGGTCGGCGACTCCGTTGTCGACGACTGCCTGCATGGCTGTTTTAGTTCTGAACCCATTGACGAGTGCAAGTGGCTTTGGCTTAGTTGTTGCTCTTATCTTTGCGCAGTGACCTGCGAAACTTGGTTCACTTAAGCTTGGGTCGGTGTGCCTCGCCCTTTCCCGGTACTTGTCTTCTTGGCCAATGCCACCGCCGCTGACCTCTATCATGTCGATGCCCTGAGCCGCCATTGCGTGGGATACCTGAGCTGACTCGTCGACTGTGAAGCCATCTCTGCTGAAGTCGTCGCAGTTTATCTTCATCGAGATTACTGCGTCTGCGCCTAGGCGGCCGCGAATGTCTAAGTAGACCTCCTTGAGGAGACGCATCCTGTTTTTCAGGTCGCCGCCCCACTCGTCGGTGCGGGTGTTTGCATGTTTGCTGAGGAACTCTGATAGTAGGTAGCCGTGGGCGGCGTGTATCTGAACGCCGTCGAAGCCCGCTGAGATGGCCCTTTCGGCTCCATCCCCGAACTTTTCGATTACATCCCAGATCTCGTTTGTGGTCATGGCGCGTGCATTCCAGTCTTTCCCCTTGTAGTTACTGGGTCCCATACGCTCACCGGCGCTCGCTTGGTAGCCGCCGTAGTTGATCTGTGCGAGAATGGCGCCACCGTGACGGTGAACTGCATCCGTCAGCTCTCGCAGCCTCGGGACAACAGCGTCGTCGTGTATCCCCGCCATGCCTACGTGTGCTTTACCCCGAGGATCGATGTATAGATGGCCTTTTATGATCAAGCCGACGCCGCCCTCCGCTATTTGCTCGTAATGAGGGATCACCTCGTCCCTGATGATCCCGTTTTCGTCGCTCCAAGCTGAGGTCGTCGCGCTCCTGACGAAACGGTTCCTAATCTGTAGCTCCCCGATCTTGTAGGGTTTGAAGAGGTCGACCATGGGGGAGGCTGATGCGTCGTTGTTTTTGAAGGCATCGGGCGCAGGTCTTTTACCGTGTACTCGGTT
Organism: Bathyarchaeia archaeon; assembly: GCA_041489375.1. Classification (GTDB taxonomy): domain Archaea; phylum Thermoproteota; class Bathyarchaeia; order TCS64; family TCS64; genus UBA8941. The sequence continues at coordinate 4,140 of JBGPRA010000138.1, forward strand.
TTATCAATCCAGGTGTTCTCTTGGCGATCCCGAAGTTGGGTAATGGTGAGCAGAGGGTCTACTTCAAGGCGGGTGGCGAGTGGTGCTACCTATGGACCCCGAAGACGTTCAAGGTGAAGGGTAAGACGCCGGTGCTATTGCACCACCACGGGGCGGGCGGTTATGTGCGTGAGGGGGCAGCGGATTGGCCGGATACTGAGTCTAAGGCTGCTTTCCTGAAGGCGATCATGGAGAATGGGATAGCGGTGGCGGGTAGCCACGCCTGTGGCGACCACTGGGGTAACCCCTGCGCTGTAGCGGCGAACGCGGCCCTTCTGAAGGAGCTGGACGCGGTGCCCAGCGTTGACACATCGAGGCTAGGGTTGATGGGTGGGGGGCTCGGTGGTACGCTGGTGTGGAACTCGGTCCTCGGTCCATTAGCGGGGCGAGCTAAACTCGCGGCGGTATTACAGGCCGTCGCCAACCTCGACGCCACGATCAGGGAGAAGAAGTTCAGGGATGTCACGCTGAAGGCCTATGGTTTCACGCCAGAGGCCTCGGATGAGGTGGCTTACAGGGTGATCAAGCCCAGTGACCCCATGCCGAAGCTGAAGGCGATGAAGAAGGGAACCAAGCTGCCGCGTGTTGCCATCTTCCACGGTTCGAAGGATCACAACATACCCGCTGAGACGAATGCCGTCCCCCTCGCCGAGGCGTTGAGGAGGGCTGGGGGCGAGGTTGAGCTGAACGTTTTCCCTGAGGTGGAGCACAACGTCTACGCTATGGGGAAGGCGATGGAGGACAAGCTGCGCGTATTCTTCTCAGCCCTTTAGCTTATCCCCGAATTTCTTCTCCAGCTTTTTTACCTTGGGGGTAATCACGTATCTGGAGTAAGCGGCGTTCCTGTTCCTCTCATAGTACTTGAGGTGGTATTCCTCGGCGGGGTAGAAGGCTTTGAAGGGCTCGAGCCTCGTCACAATCGGTGACTTGTACGTGTTCTTCTCGGTCAGTTCCTTGATGTAGGCTTCCGCTTCACTCCGTTGATCCTCTGTGTAGTAGAAGATGACGGATCTATATTGGGTGCCTATGTCCGCGCCCTGTTGATTGAGGGTCGTAGGGTCGTGTGTAGCGAAGAATATCTCCAGTATCTGGCGGAAGGTTATGACCGCAGGGTCGTAAGTGATCTGGACGACCTCCGCGTGGCCGGTGGCGCCTGTGGACACCTGTTCGTATGTTGGGTTGATGACATGACCGCCGCTATATCCGGGGAAGGCGCTCGTGACTCCCTTTAACCTGACGAAGACCGCCTCTGTGCACCAGAAGCAGCCACCGCCGAGGGTTATGATCTCCTCTTCGTTGCTCATGGGTTCCCCGGTGGAAGCGGGGTTGTTATATGCTCCTTTAACCGCGTCGCTTCTTCGCCTGGGGGGTTAGGTAGTAGTCTGGGAGGAAGTTTGGTTCCTGGTCGACGCCACCGAAGGGTATTGGGGTGGGTAGGAGATGCTTCGTCTTCTCGAAGCCCTTGATGACATCTGGGAGGGTGTTGTATGGGATGGTGATGAAGAGTTCCTGGTCCTGGACTATGCTGGAGACGCGCTCCCCACGGCAGGGGAAGCCGACGGCGGGTTTGCTCGTCTTGTAGGACTGGGCCATGCCCTCGACGCATACGCCGTACTTTGCGCATGTGGTTATGGTGAAGCGGGGTTCCTCGGCGTAGAGGTATCCCTGTACTAGCTTGAGTATCTGGAGGGGGTTACCGTAGATGATGACCTGGTCGGGCGTCATCTCCATCTTCTCGAGGGGGGCGAAGGCTATTGCCTTGACGTCGCCGAAGGGGATCCTTGGTAGGGTCTGGAACATTGACTCGCAGAGCTCCGGTGTCTTTCTGGATCCGTCTTTCTTCGCGATCTCGCCGTGCTCCA
>JBGPRA010000139.1:0-6031 GCA_041489375.1 Bathyarchaeia archaeon
AATGTATTAATTAATTATAAAACAGAATATGTAATTAAAAGATATAAAAATAACTTTCAAATTTTTTTACATAATTTAATATGTAATATAAGAAAAAATATACCAAATGGTTTAAACAGTAACATATTAAAACTAAAAATAAAATGCTGTAATTGTAATGACCTCATGGGTAATCATAATGAATATTTCGGCTTTGTACCCTCGCAAACAGATATTAAAAAGAATTATTCCATAAATAAGCACTCATTAAGCTACTATTGTCCTTATTGTGGAGCGGTAAACGAAATAAATATGTTAACATTTGAAAATATATCTTTAAAACATAATAAAACAATAGTTATAGAAGAGCAAGTAAATAAATAACAATATTTTTTTATTTCTCGCGCGCTGTGGTGTGGGTTTGCAAGTTTTCTTTGTACCACTTACCGTTTCGGGTTGTGGAACTCGGTGAGCATGGACCTATTTGGAGAGACATAGTTTTAAGAGATTATCTCAGGTGAGGGCAGCGATGATGTATACTCCAGCGAATACTGCGGCGGATCCAAGAAGGCGGGGTGCACCATAGTCCTCACCTAACAACGCTACGCCAAGGAGGGCGCCGATTACCACACTAACCTGCCTGAGCGCGAGGATGTACCCAACTGAAGCGAGTGTCATGGCGACAAGTACAAGGAGGTAACCGCCCCTCATCAGGGCGCCGGATAGGGTTATCCTGCCCCAGGCATTTCCCCACTCAGATTTGATATTCATGTAGCCACGCTTCTTGAGGACAATGGGGGTAAGTACCAAGATGATTACTGTCTCCAGCCAGAAAGCGTAGAGGATCGGATTGACTCGGGTCACTCCAACCTTGTCGCTCAGTGAATAGGCTGTTGTGCCTAATGCAGCGATGACTGCGAAGCCAAATGCAGGCCCTTTAAAGCTATGTAGGGGCTCGAGTAGGTTATCTAAACTGAGGGACCTGAGGTGGAGAATATAGACACCGACAAGGACGAGTAGTATTCCGATCATACCGATTGCAGTTAATGCCTCCCCAATTAGAACCGCTCCTGCCACTGCAACGAACAAGGGAGAGCTCCTTGCCACAGGGTAGACGACGCTCAGGTCCCCTACATCGTAGGCTCGACTCAGGGCCAGGAAGTATACGGCCTCTGCGACCGCGCTGATGCTTAGAAAGGGAAGCACACTCAAAGGAAGGGACCAGTCATCTAGCCACAATATGAAGAATGGAAGTAGCGTGATCTGGCTGCTTAGGTTCATAAGAAGCATGAAGGAGTCTTTATCGCGTGAGCCCTTCACCAGATAGTTCCAAACGGCATGGGAAGCAGCGCTTAAAAGTATGATAGTGACGGCGAGCTGCTCCATGTCGGTATCGGTGCCTCCCGGGGTTAATATCATTAGTAGCATCGCCCACATCTAACCCATGGTCGACAGGTGCTTCGTAGCGGTCGACGTAGACGACGCTCCTCTCAGGACAGCCTTCAGTAAGGCGCAGAAAGCCATCGAGTCAACTGGAGCCGATGTAAAAAGCGTCGAGGGCGAGAACATACACATCACCCTCAAGTTCCTCGGTGAGATACCAGAATCAAAGACAGCCCAAGTAGCTGATCTCGTCAAGGGCATCTCTTTCAAGGCATTTACCCTCGAATTTCACGGAATCGGTGTGTTCCCCTCCTTGAGTCGACCCAGTGTCGTCTGGGCTGGCGTCTCTGGCGAGGCATCGGATATGCTGGCTGTCTTCACAGAATTGGAGAGGGGACTGGGAGGGCTCGGTTTTGAACCCGAGAGAAGACCGTTCCAGCCACATGTTACATTATGCCGTGTGAGGAGTGGCAGAAACAGAGCCCAGCTCGCTGAGGCCATCGAGATGATGAAAAATGAAGTTTTCGGCCCCTTGAGGGTGGAACACATCCGTTTTAAGAAGAGTATTCTGACGAGGAGTGGGCCGATCTACACGACGTTAACTGAGTCCAGGATCCTCGAGTAGGTAGGTATTTCAACACTTTCTCCGTTATGCATCATTAGTGAATCGTATTTGGCGCTGCCAGAGGCATGGACTCAGCTGAGAAGGGAGATCTTATCGGAGATCAAACCAACCAAGGGGGAGCAGAAGGAATTAGTTGCCTTCGTATCCAAGCTGAGGAGCGGCCTCGTCAAGGCATTGGCAGAGGCGGGGATAGACTCTGAGGTGGAGATTCATGGGTCAGTGGCTAGGGACACTTGGCTTAGAGGGCAGCGTGACATAGACTTGTTCATAATACTGAAGTCGGAGGCGGTGAGAAGTGACCTATTAAGAGTTAACGAGGCTGTCAAGGGCTATGTTGGTCCTGGTTGGGTCGAGGCTTACGCCGAGCATCCCTATGTTAAAAAAATGGTTGATGGTTTCGATGTAGAGTTCATCCCCTGTTTCAAGGTGGAGGAGGGGGAGAGGATAGCTTCTGCGGCTGATAGGACTCCTTTACACACTAGGTACATTCTCGACCATCTAGCCGAATCCCAGAGGGACGAAGTAAGGCTTCTGAAGATGTTCACTAAGGGTATTGGGGTTTATGGCGCCGAGATAAAGGTCGGCGGCTTCTCGGGGTACCTATGTGAACTCTTAGTCATTGCCTATGGTTCCTTCGAGGGGGTAATATTGGCAGCGCAAGATTGGAGGGAACATGAGGCCATCCAGCTAAGGAAGGCGGGGAAACCTGGGAAGTTCAATGAGCCAATTATCGTAATCGACCCCGTTGACTCCAACAGGAATGTTGCCTCCGCCGTAACGGAGACAGTGCTCTGGACGTTTGTCGCGGCTACCCGAGCCTTCATGGAGAAGCCCGAAAAGAAGTTCTTCGTGCCTGTGAGTAGAGATGTACCGAATGACCTCCCCAAACAGTTGGCAGAGAGAGGTGTTGATGTCCTCTTCGTTCATGTCCCTGACTGCGACCCGCCAGTACCCGACACTCTCTGGGGGCAGCTCTATAAGACGGAGAAAGCCTTTGGCAGGGCGCTCGGGGAGAGAGGTTTCAAAGTATTACGTTCGGCTAGCTGGAGCGATGAGGAGAAGCGGCACATCTTCGTTTATGAAATAGAGTCGATGGTTCTCCCTCCGGTGGTGAAGAAGATGGGGCCACCTGTCAGCCTCTTGAAGGATAGTAAGGACTTTCTAAATACCTATCTGGGTTCACCGGAAGTCGTCAGCGGCCCCGGTATTGAGCGCGGAAAGTGGTGGGTCGAGGTGAAGAGGAAGAATGCCCTCTCCCGCGTCTACTTAGAGAAGACTCTGGTGAGTGATTGTGAGGAGCATGGTGTGCCGAAGCGCCTCGCTACTATTTTGAGGAAGCATGGGTCCGTGATGATCAATGATGAAATAGAGGCCCAGCTCACGGGGAGGTTTACGTTGTTCCTCGAGGGTTTCCTTAGGGGTAGGCCTGACTGGCTTGGGTGAGCGTATCCCGCTTGAGGCTTTACTTACTCATCCCCGTGGTTTACTAATTTGCTGGCCGAGGTGGGATGTCGAGGCAGCGGAGGAGAGAGTAGAGGAGCTTAGCAGGTTAGGCGTTAAAGCCCTCGTCTTCGAGGGGCCACACATGGTTGAGACGATTCCTGTCCTCGGGAAAGGAAATACGTCTCTAGTCTTAAAGGTGGAGACGGGCGATGGGTTCTGCGCTGCGAAAGTGAGGAGGACTGACGCGGACCGGACTGGTTTCGACGAGGAGGCGAGACTTCTGAGAGTGGCCAACGCGGTTGGGGTGGGCCCCAAGTTGATCAGCTGGGGACGGTTCATCCTATTAATGGAGTTTATTGATGGACCTTATCTGAGTGAGTGGATCAGAGGACTTGCTTCATGGGAAGCGGAGTCCCTCAGGGCTGTAATCCGTAGCCTGGTATTGCAGGCTCGACGCCTCGACGGGGCTGGCTTAGATCATGGTGAGCTTGTCCGTCTCAGGAGACATGTGATGCTTCGTGGCGTTGAACCGGTGATAATAGACTTCGAGTCCGCCAGTACAGGTAGGAGAGTAGCCAATGTAACCACCGTACTCCAATCGCTCTTCTTGAACAATAATGCGAGCAGGACAATCGGAGCAATCATTTCCTTGCCTGACAGAGAGATTCTACTTAGTGCCCTTCGCACCTACAGGAAGGACATGAGCGAAGGGAGCTTTGAGGAGCTTCTTCGTGTAGCAGGGCTGGAAAAGGATTTCAATTTCCAAGCCTTACCTTAAGGCTATGGATTTCAAGGAGACGGTTTGTCGTAGCATAGACGACCATAGGGATGTCATCATAGGCATCAGCAACAGGATACATGAGGACCCAGAGATTGGTCACCAGGAGTTTAAGGCTTCAGCCCTACTCTCGGAAGCGTTAAGGGGGTACGGCTATGAGGTTAAGCTCGGCGTCGCGGGGATGAAGACCGCCTTCATCGCTTGGAAGCCAAGGAGAGAAGGCCCGACAATCGGCATCCTAGCGGAGTACGACGCCCTGCCGGGGATAGGCCACGCTTGTGGACATAATCTAATCGCATCCGCTGCCCTTGGCGCAGCCATCGGCGCCTCAGCTGTTGCGAAAGAGCTTCCAGGTAACGTCGTCGTATACGGTACCCCAGCTGAGGAAGGGGTCGTCGAGAACGCGGGTGGCAAGGTTGTGATGCTGGATGAGATCAGAAAGGCTGACGCCGCCTTAATGATCCACCCCTCGAATCTGTATGGGAGCTATGGGACGAATAACGCCCGGGAGAGCTTCCTAGTCGAGTTCTACGGTAAGAGCAGCCACGCGGGAGGCGCCCCGGAGAAAGGAGTAAACGCCCTAGAGGGAGTCCTCCAAACCTTCAATGGCATAAACGCGCTAAGACAGCACATCAACAGGGATGTACGCATTCACGGCATCATAAAAAAGGGGGGTGATAGCCCCAACGTCGTCCCTGACTACGCGAGCGCCCACCTCTACGTCCGAGCGCCAACAATACCCATGCTCGAAGAGTACTACGGAAAAGTACTCAACATAATAAAGGGAGCTGAGCTCGCCACGGGGGCGAAGAGCAAGGTGACCAGAGTCGCGAATCCTTACGCTAACTCGCTACCGAACAAGACACTAACGGACCTCTTCAGGGAGGAGATGATTCATGTGGGTGTCGATTTCCCAGAGGAGAAAGAACTCCGTAGAAGCGGTGGAAGCACTGACTTCGGCAACGTCAGCCAGGCGATGCCCTCACTAAGCGCCTATATTAATATCGGCCCAGTTACGCTGCATAGCCCTGAGGGGGCCTCGATGACAGCAACCGCGGAAGCTCACGACGTGATGATAAAGGCAGCGAAGGCCCTCGCCTGCACGGCCATTGACCTCATATTAAAACCTGAGGTGCTTGAGGCCGCGAGGAGAGAATATGATCAGCGGTTGACTGATCAGGCGAAGCAGTTACAGTAGAAAATGACTATATTTCCCACTTACTCCACAAGAAAACGGGCTTAGTAACCTTTTTACTATGGTTGTTGTGTCTACACTTGGGTTTGGGATCGTGGTCTAGCTTGGTAAGATTCGTGCCTGGGGCGTACGAGTTCGTGAGTTCAAATCTCACCGATCCCACCAATAAACAAGTCCATCGCGCGCGCGAAATAGGGTCTAATACACCCTAAATAGGCTTATCCTCAACTCCATCTAATATTAGAAAATCTTAACCCAAATTCACTTTGGTATAAGCCTCATCTTACGTGCAATCGCGCTCGCGGAAAATCGATTAACGCTAAGAGTTGAAGTGCGTAAGTAGTTTTTTGTTTGAAGTCTGGTTTCCCCAGCTTCCGAAACCTAAAAAGTGAAGCTACCCATCACAATGCAGGTAGAAACCCACATGAAAGTCTTGAACCGTTAAAATAAATCCATCCATAATGGACATTCTAACGTACAATAATCTTATCCTTAGCTCCACCTGATACTCGATGCGATAGCATGTATGAGATGCTTTATAGACAGCGCGCGCCAGCGTGTTGCTAAATTCAGACAAAAATAGATTTTAACTGGCGTCAGCTTTTCCTTAGGCACGTATCTGGATGCT
>JBGPRA010000140.1:0-5982 GCA_041489375.1 Bathyarchaeia archaeon
CCGTTACCTTCATTTCAGCATCACCGGTTTACGGCCTTCTGCCTCTCCTTCCTCCGGGCTTGCGTGTGCCGTCGTGGGGTATAGGAGTTACCTCTTCGATACGTCCTATCCTGAAGCCACTGCGGGCTAGGATACGGATTGCTGCCTGCGCTCCTGGGCCAGGGGTCTTGGACCCGCTTCCTCCTGGTGCGCGTACCTTGATGTGGATCCCTGTGACGCCCTTGTCGCGTCCCCAATCGGCTATTTGCTGGGCGGCCTTCATAGCGGCATAGGGGCTCGGTTTGAGCCTGTCGGCTTTGACGAACATTCCACCGGTTGCGAAGCCGAGGGTCTCGGCGCCAGTGAGGTCGGTCATGTGGATTATGGTGTTGTTAAAGCTGCTGAAGACGTGGACTATCGCCCACTTGTCACCTGCTGGCGGGGGCGGTGTGGTTTCGTTACTCAACTTTGTTTCCTCCAGCGATTTCGTTCACCGCCATCTCGCGGCGAAGTGGGTGATCCTTGTTGCTATACGGGCTGACGTCGGTGTACTCGATGGCCTTCTCGTCGTCGATGAGGACGTGGTATCCGGGTACCCTGACCTCCTCTCCGGAGATGCTGATGTGGCCGTGTGAGATGAGTTGGCGTGCCTGCCAGAGACTCTTAGTCATCCCCTTCCTGAAGATGACGGTCTGGAGCCTACGCTCCAGTAGGTCCTCGATGCTCAGGGTGAGTATGTCATCTAGTGTCCCGTTGGGTTGGACGAGCCCCATCTTGTGGAGCTTGCCGATCATTTCCTTCTCCTGCTTCTCACGTTCGGAAGCGGTCTGGGCGAGGAGGTTGCGGGCCCTGCGGCGAAGGGTACTGAGCTTAGTCCTCACGCGCCAAAGCTCCCTCTTGTTGCGTAGCCCATAAGCGCCGAGGAGCTTGAGCTCCTCCATGAACATCTCCGTGTCGTATGGGACGCGGGGAGTCGTGTACTTCTTATGCTGCTTCTTTGGATCTCCCATTCTCCTACTCCTCCTTCCTTGCGGTAGCAGCTTGCTGCTGCAACTGTTTCTTTGAGACGCCCACACTGCGGCCCTTCCTAGCCGTGGTCTTCGTGTGTTGGCCGCGGACCTTGATGCCGCGAGCGTGGCGTTCTCCCTTCCAGCTCCGAGTTTCCCTCATGAGCTCGAGTTCGTCCTTGGTCCTCATGTCCAAGTCGGAGGCGAGGAGGTGGTGATCACCTCCCGTTATGGGATCCTTCCTGTGATTGAGCATCCACTTCGGCAACCCCACCTTCACGGGATTGTCAAGTGCTTCTTCCAGACGCTTTACCTCGGCGTCGGAGAGGCTCCCCAACCGATGGGTCGGATCTACGCCTACCGCCTTGGTCAAGGATAAAGCCATGCGGATGCCTATCCCCTTGACGTCGGAGATGGCATATGGGACAGCCTTTGTTCCATCTAGGTTCGTCCCGTGTAGCCTAACTCTATAGTTGAATTCCCTTGACACTGCGGAAATCTCCCGACAGTTTGTAACTGTTGAACATAAAAACATTGCCTAAAAACGTTCCTCAGAGCCTCATAGTACGACTAACTACCTTTTACCGTCGCAGAAGCGACTTTGAAGGACAAAATCTCGCTATGAACTTTATATGCCGGAGATATTACGACGAACGGTGATGGAACCGTTACTGGTCTGGATATTCACGGATATTTGGATTTGAGCTGAATCATAGCCAGTTGTCTGAGCTGCCTTGGACGTTTTCGAGTCCCGCGAGTATGTCAAGTTAGGGATGCTAAAAGTAACTTCGGCGTTACTCGTCGTGCCGTCGAGCCTGTATTCACCAGTGACGCCCATCGTGACATCGACATTACCGTTACTTGTTGAAAGCGTGTATGTGCCACTCCTTTTAGACGGGATCTGTAAGGTCATCGGTCCATTGCTCGTACTAAGCGTGCAGGTCACAGCATCAACGTTACCCGTGACTGGACCATTTGATGTTGAGCCTCTAAGCGTGTCAGCCTTGATGTTGGTAAGACGGAGGGCTCCGTTGCTCGTATAGATGACGACGTTTCCGCCATCTACGTTATTAATGGTCACAACGCCGTTGCTTGTTGTTAGATCGAGGTCGAGCTTCGCATTCACCGGCATCTTGATTTCTAGACTAATCTGGTATGGATTGTTGAGTATGATGGGAGAGGTGTAAACTAGGGTGAGTTTCTGGAGGCTGGTTGTCTCTTCTTTTACTAGCTCCTTCCCTAGCTTAACCAGGTTATCGTCGGCCTCCTTCTGACTGGTCCCCCTCGCCGTGATGGTCGCTTCTATACTGTACTCTTCCTTATTCCAAGTCGTGAGAGTGATTTGGCCGTTCATGGAGCCTACTCGTAGGTATAATGAGTCTTGTGGGGATGCTCCAGTGTAGGTCTTGTGTTCCGTTGTAGAGTAGGGGAGGTTGGAGTTGCCGATACCAGTGAATAAATCGAATCCCTGAGTTAGGATTAGAGCGAAGACGAGACCACCAGCTATACCACCTACAATCCTGTGAATTTCGAGTCCAGGGCTCACCCACCTTATCAAGGCAGAAACTACGAGCGCCCCGCCTATGATTATTAAAACCCAAGCAATGCTATCGATTTGTAGACTTATCTCTCTTAGAATTAGGTACCCTGCACCTAAACCCAGCAGGAAACCGCCAAACCCAATCGCCCCCCTGTTGCTCATTCTATCGCCTCGTTTGAGACTCTCAAAGATAGATAAAACAGTATCTGAATTGTGGAACTGAAGCATCTACGAAGAGTGTTCTATTTATGCACGCCTCAGTAGGAGTTTCTGGGTAGGGGAATTAAAATTAGGTAAGTGTGAGATGAGTATAGCTATATTACTCTAGGGGTTTAGGATTGGTTCGCCGTAGGTGATCAGTGTTATTGTGCTCTTGACATTGTCGAGGCGTCTTATACGGCTGAAGACAACCTCCTTCACTCTCTCCATAGTATCTGCTTCAACCTCGACGATAATATCGTATATACCGTAGAGGCTGTAGATGTTCTTGATCTCTTTGGCGCCCTGGATCGCCTTGATGACCTCGGGCTCCTTCCCAAGCTCTGTGTTTAAAAGAACGTATGCCTTCAAGGTCCCTCAATAGGCAATTTAGCATCTGTACTATTTCAATGTCGCCATACGTTCTACGTTTTCGAACGCCTGTTCGTTTCCCTAGGATTATGTTGACGCGTTGATTTAGTAAGTATCGGTGGATAAATGTCGAAGAAATCGAGCTTAGCGCTTCTTGTACTGGTACTAGCGGCGATGTGCCTCCCAGTGGTCTCGATATACGCTTGGCAGAAAATGCAGCCAGTCCCCGATAAGGAAGCCTCGAAGATTGCTACAGACTTCATAAGAATCTCCCCCACCTACATATTCGACGGTATCGAGGGGTCAATGAATGTCTCCTCCACTGTCCTAGCCCAGACATTCGCGCCACCGAGCTTCTGGATAGTCACAGTCGAGTTCGATTACCGCCACAGCGGTTATGGGGACAGGACGCAGCAGATGGTCCATGAGTCGATTCAACACCATATCGCCGTGGTCACGTCACAGGCGGTCTGGTGACGGCGGCTGCGATAGATGGAGTATGGGACGAACTAAACTGTGTGATGCTCTAGGCGGTCGAGGATCGTACCCAAGTCGCCCAAACTGAGTCTTGCCACCCGCTTCTCGAGTGTCTCCTCGTCTAAACCCAACTTCTCGACGACTTTTTTTGCTGCCTTCTTTGTTACTGGGTAGCCATGGGTGGAGGCGGAGATTAGAGCTTCCATTAAAGCGTTACCTACTTTTTTATCTCCCTTTAGGAGGAGCTGCCTTACGACTACCTCGGTTGGTTTCAAGGACTCTCTTGGCTTGAGTGTTATGATAGAGGTAGCTGTCTTCGGTTCAGGGTAATAAGATTCGGGTTTTACCGTAGAAACTAAAGAAAAATCAAAGAAAAGACTGGCCTCACATGTTAGCTTTGTGTAATCTGCTCCGCCGATCCGGGCTGTTAAGGTAGATGCCAGACTCGACGGGATAATGATGGATGCGGAGTGGAATCTAAGTCGTTTCAGCCTTTGAAGTGTCGCCTCTGCAATGGCGTATGATAGGTTTGATACTAGGACGTCAAAGTCTGGGAGGTAGACTACTAGGGCGTCGCCAATTATGATCTCGACGTTGAGTTTATGGAGCCTCTCTTTGAGTAATGGAATGAACTTCGGGTTCTTCTCCACAGCGAAGACCTTGCTGGCCTTAGCTGCTAGCTCCACCGTTATATTGCCGGCTCCCGGTCCAATCTCTAGAACCTTATCTGTCTCCCTAATGCCAGACGCCTCAATGAGGGAGCGGATCACTTTAGGGTCGATTAGCTGCTGTTCGTCGAGGGCTGCTTCGACCCTCAATCCGAACCTCTGAAGGAGGTCGAGAGTCTGGTCTCTAAGCATAGCTTAGGCACCGGCTAAAGGAGGTATCGAGGCTCGCCCTTTATTCCCTTGATAATATCGATAGCTACCTCTACATCCTCATCCATACCCTCTATGAGGAGGCGGACACTACCCTCCGCCCCAGCAACCCCACCTGCTGCGATGAGGGTTGTTTGGACACCGCAGAGGACCTCGAGGGCCTCGATCTCAGTGAAAATAAGGCCGCTGATTGGCCATATTGCTGGGCCCTCGTTTTCGTGGTCCATTGTGAGCATGTGAAGTTCATTCATGTCATTGTAGACGAGCTTCTCGAGACCGATTGGGATAAGAAGTGTGATCTTCTTCCCAATGATCGTACCAAGGACAGCGCCCACCGTGCCGCCTGTCCCGCTTCCGATGAGTACCCCCGCCATCTGACCAATGTAGTCGAGAGCGTTAGCGCCTTTGATGTAGACATCACCATTACCCATGTGTTGGACCGCGTTATAGCGGTCGAGTTCCTTAGCGACTTTGCCTTTGCGGAAGACGACGTCTGGGATGGGCTCCTCCTGCTTCTCCTTCACCTTCTCAGGGATATCTGGGGTAGTGATCCCGCTCCTGTATCTGCGTATGTCGAACTTCTCACCCCACAGCTCTTGAAGGACATAGGCATTTGTGGTTCCGGTGGCGACCACAACTATGCCTCCCTTCATCGCGTCCTGAACTTCGGTAAGCTCTGCGACGCCCTTCGCTATAAGTCTCTTTGACTCTGCTACGGTTAGGATGACTTGCTTCTTCATCTGTTTCACTAGCGGTATGGGGAGAATCAATGAATAAAAAGGGATACCCGAGGGAACCTCTATAACGGAGACGACGAAAATAGGCTTCGTCGAAAGATGTTCGAGGACCCCATAGGCAGGATAAACAGGAACCTCGCAGCCTGGGAGGAAGGTCTCCAAGACCCTCAGACTGCGCAGGAGAAGGTCCTACGCATCCTCCTCAGGGGGTATTCTAAAACCGACTATGGTAGGATCCATAGAGCGAGTGAGATAACATCTATTGGGGAATACCGTAAGAGCTTCCCAGCAGTTACCTTCGCAGACATCGAGCCTCTGTTCGAAGGTGTGCGGGATAAGTGCTATAGCGTCTTCCTTGACGAGGAGCCCATCACATGGGTAATGACCAGGGGAACCACTGGGCAGTCGAAGGTCGTCCCCGTAACTCCGAGGCATCTTCAGGATCTAATAAGGTGCGGATCCAGGGGGGTTCTCAACTTCGCCATGCGGAACGGGGGGCTCAGTCTCCTCGCCGGTGGCGTCTTAAACCTACAATTTCCGAGTAATATTCGTGTTCTTAGATATGGGGGGAAGGATGTCGTCTACGGTTTCAGTTCAGGAACCTATGCGAAGCTGAACCCGATGATGGCTGGGCTCGGCCTAGTCCCAAGGCAGGAAGAGATCGACGCATTGAAGACAGACTTAACCACAACGGGGTGGGAGAAACGTTACGAGTTCATCTATCAGAAGGCAAAGGATAAGGAGCTCGTAAGCATCATAGGCGTCGCGCCCGTTCAAACGGGTTTCGCTAAATA
>JBGPRA010000141.1:0-5944 GCA_041489375.1 Bathyarchaeia archaeon
GGAGGACATAGTAACCGGGATACAGATGCTGGGCAGGCTTCTTAAGGAAAAACTCCAATAACTACACCAGCTATTTAACCTTACCACCATCGCGTGAGCGGCTTAGGGTTAGATGCTAAACTCTTTATCGCGTCCAATCACACCATATCTCTGTGACAAGTTTTGCGTTTCGACATCTTGTTTGAGGGTGGACACGTCATCGATGGCTCAGGGAACACTTGGTTCAGGGCCGATGTGGGAGTCGTTGGTGACAAGATCGAGGCTATTGGTGACCTAAAGAGCGCGCAGGCGGAAAGGAAGGTTAACGCAGGGGGGCACATTGTCGCCCCAGGTTTCATGGATATTCACAGCCATAGCGATATTCCCCTCCTCGTCGACCCACGAGTCGAGTCGAAGGTCTACCAAGGTATCACAGTCGAAGTCGTTGGTAATTGTGGAAACTCAGCTGCACCGATGAACAAGGAGGTGAAGGCCTACAAGGAGAAATATGGGCGTGGCAACGTCCCGGACGACTTCAACTTTGACTGGGTCTCGATGAAAGACTACTTTGACCGCGTAGACCATCAGGGAGTGAGCTTCAACGTCGCGACATGGGTTGGTCACGGTACGGTTCGCCAGAACGTCATGGGCTATGAGGACAGGGAGCCCACCGATGCCGAGCTACGGAAGATGAAGAAGCTCGTCGACGACTCCATGGGAGACGGTGCCTATGGAATGAGCACTGGCCTCATCTACCCCCCTAGCGTCTACGGGAAGACGCCTGAGATCATAGAGCTCGCTAAGGTCTCGGCGAAGCATGACGGTCTTTACGCTAGCCACATCAGGGGGGAGGAGAACAACTCTTTGATCTCAGCGGTGAATGAGGCGATTGAGATTGGAGAGAAGGCGGAGCTCCCAGTCCAGATAGCCCACTTCAAGGCATCGGGGAAGAAAGCTTGGGGAATGGTCAAGCAGAGTCTCGCCCTCGTCGAGAAGGCGAGAGCCCGAGGCGTTGACGTTACCTACGACCAGTATCCGTATATAGCTTCGAGCACAGGTCTCGCTGCTATCATCCCCCACTGGGCACACGAAGGAGGTCCAGAGAAGATGATGGAGAGACTCCGAGACCCAGAGCTCCGAAAACGGATGGCTCGGGAGCAGCGAATGGAGCGCGACTGGGACGGCGTCCTCGTCGTCTTCGCCAAGAACCACCCCCAATATAACGGGAAAACGATCGCGGAGATAGCGAAGGAGCATGGAAAGAAGCCCCACGACGCTGCCTGTGACCTACTCCTCGCGGAGAACACCCAGGTACCGAGCGTCATGTTCGGCATGAATGAGGAGGACGTGAAGTACGTTATGAGGAGCCCAATTGGTATGGTTGGTAGCGATGGCTCTGCCATAAGCCCCAATGGCATCCTTGGAGTGGGTAAACCGCATCCAAGATATTACGGTACGTTCCCCAGGGTACTTGGGAAGTACGCTCGTGAGGAGAAGGTAATAACAATGGAGGAAGCGGTTAGGAAGATGACTAGTGCCCCAGCTCAGCGCCTAGGTCTAAAAGATCGTGGCTTACTAAGAGAGGGTTACAAGGCAGATATCGTCGTCTTCAACCCCGAAACAGTAAAGGATGAGGCGACCTTCGCCGATCCCCACAGATTCCCTACAGGTATACCCTGCGTCATTTGCAACGGCGTATTCACTATAGACAAAGGTAAGCATACGGGGAAGCTTCCCGGTAGGACCCTACGCAGAGGACACTAACTCCGCTGGAAACCGTCTTATCCTCGTGGTCGCCGTTTCTCACCATCATCTAGGTGAGATTCCCCCGATGGTAAGAAATAGAGTAGAGTTCGACGACCGCCTTCTCAGTAGGATACATGGATGTTTAATGGGGGTCACGGTTGGGGACGCATTTGGTATGCCGATGGCTGGTTGGACCCCCACAGAAGTCAGGCGGCGTTATGGTAAGGTGAGTGGGCTAATAGCACCGGCACCTGACCATCCTCTACATGGAAAGCTACCCCTTGGATCGATCACAGATGACACTCAGCTAACAATGGAAATAGTCGATATGATACTCACCGATGGCAGGGTGAATCGCCAGGGAATGGCAGACAGAATTGTGAAGTGGGTTAAAGAGAACAACCTACTTGAGACCCGGATACTAGGGCCCAGCACAATAAGAGCCGTTCAATTGCTAATAGCGAGGCACGATCCCTCAGAGACGGGAAAAGCAGGCACAACGAATGGTGGGGCCATGAAGATTTCACCCATTGGTATAATCAATGTGGCGCGTCCTATGGTGAAACTGGTTGACGACGTTGATGAGATCTTTATGCCTACTCACTACACCGGGGATGCCATTGCCGCGTCCAGCGCCGTGGCAGCCGCTGTTTCTGAGGCGCTAATACTCGATTCGACTATCAACTCCGTCGTTAGTGCTGCAAGGCGCGCGGCAAAGATGGGGGAGGTTCGAGGCACACAGCTAGCCTACCCATCGATCGATAGGAGAATCAAAAAGGCTACGAGACTCGTATACGGAAAGATACCGAAAGACGCAGCGGAAGCACTTTACACCAATATAGGTGCTGACATAGCGAGCTCCGACTCTATACCAACAGCTATAGGCCTCTTCACCGCTAGCCACGGTGACCCCATGGCAACGATAACCCTCACAGCCAATATGGGTAGCGACACCGACACAATAGGCGCGATAGCGGGGGGAATAGCCGGCGCTTTCACTGGCATCGAAGCCTTCCCCAAACCCATCATCGACACCGTCGAGAGGGTGAATCATCTCGACCTCAAGGAAAAGTCGAGGCGACTCATGGAGTATGCGAGGCGATACAGGTGACTCTCGACATCATCGCTGTGGGGGACTCCGTCGTCGATATTGTCATCCCAATTTCACGGTTTCTAAGAGGAAATGAAGACAGCCTCCACAGCGACGGCATGGAGAGGCATATGGGAGGGTCCAGTAACTACCTCATAATGGCGAGGCGTCTCGGTCTCCGAGTTTGTATCGTCGACTGTATAGGCGACGACGACCTCGGTAATTTCTATAGAGCTGGCCTCGAGGCAGAGGGTATCGACACATCGAGCCTCATAATTAGGATAGGAGGTAAAACCTCGGGGTGTCTCGTGCTTTTAACGAGGAGGGGAAAACACGCCTACGTGGGATTGGAAGGAGTATCTAGGACTCTAACCGCTTATGAGCTGGATGAAGACTTCGTAACTAACGCGAGGGCATTATTTCTCAGCGGCTACCCACTAGCGGAGACCCCCATCTCACAGGCGGTAATAAAGGCAATGAGGGCTGCCTCAGTAGCGAGGCGACTTGTTTTCTTCGACCCCAGTCCCGTCGTGGACATGATCTCGGTGGACATACTCCGCGAAGCCCTCAATGCAACAGACACCCTGATCCTCAATGAGAGGGAGATGGGGTTGATTACCTCAGGTTTGAGGTCGAACCCAAGCCGGAGAGGCTTCTCAGTCTTGGTACTAGGAAGGTCGTCCTGAAGAGGGGGGCTGAGGGCTGTTCCTTTTACACCGCCTCCAGCACCGAAAATTACCCTGGGTTCAGAGCCAAGGTTATAGATACTACTGGAGCCGGAGACTCTTTTGACGCTGCCATCGTCTATGGCACACTAAGAGGATGGCCGCAGCGCGACATCACCACTCTAGCGAACGCCGTTGGAACCATTAAGGTAGGAAAGAAAGCCGCCGGGAGAAACGTTCCGACGCTGGGGGAGATCAAGGATTTCCTCGAGGAGAAGAGCCTCAGCCTCGCTGGTCGCCTCGACGAGCTGTAAAACTTGAGGCGTTCTATAACGGCTTAAATGCAGAGACGATTGGAATTATTCTGATCGTTTTGGTAAAGATAGTGAAGCGGAAGGATGCGCCCCAACTGGAGACGGTTAAGGGGCGTCGCGGTGAGATCCTCATGGCTGGTGAGAAGTGCATGATGATGATAAACACAATCGAGCCTGGGCTCCCCACTCCGGCGCACAGCCACCCCCATGAGCAGATCGGATACCTCCAGGAGGGGGAGGGCGACCTCTACATGGGAGATGAGAAGGTACACATAAAGGCGCAGTGCACGTTCGTTGCACCCTCTAATGTCTCACACAACTTCGACGCCACCGGGGGAAAACCTGCTGTCCTCATCGAGTGTTTTGCCCCACCGAGGGAGGAATACCTAGAACGCGTAGAGAAAGAAGGAAAGAAAAGAGGTAAGCCTACCTAAGGTTCTCAAGCATCCTGAAGTCTTCCTTAACCGTGTTGAGGACGACATGGGTGTTCGTCCTCTCTATGTCCGGCATGCTTAGCAGCGCCTTGGGGAACTCACTCAACTCCTGACGGTTCTTGAACTTAGCGACGACTATGCTGTCTATCTCACCAGTGATGTCGTATACGCCACAAACGTATGGTAGTTTGCTTATCGTTTTCTGAACCTCGATCAGTTTCCCCCTCGCCACTGTGATCTCTATGATTACCGTGAGTTCGTAGCCAAGCCTCTCCCAGTCGACCATGATCGTGTAGTCCTTGATCACACCCGCAGACTCGAGGCGTGTAATATGGTTGATGACGGTCGCGGTACTGACGCCTATCGCCTTCGCCAGCTCCCTCTGGCTCCTTTGAGAGTTCCTTAAAAGCTCTGTGAGGAGCTTCTTGTCTATCTCGTCTAACATGAACATCGGTGCTTCGTCTCCTATTTGTTATAATTTGGTTTATCTATACACTTGTATATTAAAGTTGTCATAAATTTAATATATGTAGAGTGATGGATTGATTTCATTATCTTGTGAGGACTGGGTTTGTCGAGTGAGAAGAGTTACGGAACCGTGGCTGCGATCCTTGTATCGATAATCTGGGGACTCAGCTTCGTCGCCGCGAGCATGGTACTAACGACCCTTTCACCTGTGATCCTCGCGACTGTAAGATTCATAATTGCGTCAGCAATCTACTCGCCTATCATAATTTGGGAATATCGGAGAGGAAATAGGCCCACGATAGCTGACCTGAAGGAACTCGCCCTATTCGGTTTCCTGAGCATAAGCATCTACTTCTGGCTTCAGTACACAGGCGTTCAATACGCTGGAGCAGGAGTCTCAGCAGTCCTCGTAACAGGGCTAATACCAGTTTTAACCGGCCTATCTGGCGCGGTTCTTCTCAAAGAGAAGTTCAACTTTAAAAGAGGATTCGGAATATTGCTCGGTCTGACCGGAGTCGCCCTCATCGCCCTCCCAAAACTCATCGTTAGCAACATCGACTGGCTATTCTTCGTTGGCGTCGCCTGCCTCCTCGGAAACGCCGTCTGCTGGAGTATGTACTCCACCCTCAGCCGTCGGCTCATGAAAAGGATAGGTAAGCCACTGATGGTAACTGCCTACACGACGCTCTGGGGGATGCTTTTCCTACTCCCTTTGAGCCTAACCTCCGACTGGGGAACAATCTCGTTACTCACAGCGAGCCAGTGGTGGAGCATACTTTATCTCGCAATAATATGTAGCACCGGCGGATACTTCCTTTGGAACTACGCCCTAAGCAAAACCGAGGCGGTCAAAGCTTCGGTCTGGCTATACCTCGAGCCAGTTGCTGCCTTCATTGGTTCCTTCGTGCTATTCGGTTTGGTCCCTTCGTTTCTCACTTTACTCGGTGGAACAGCTATACTGATTGGGGCTCTCCTCACGAGCCTGTCGAAACAGTAGGCCATGTAGGCTTTAAAGCTAATAAGTATACATTTGTATAGTAAAAATGGGATAAAGTATATATTATACTTTCATAGTACTCATATAATTATGACTAAGAGTGTATTGACCCATCCTGACAGCGTATCCCCAATAATGGAAGAAGTGAAAAAGCATGATATACGATACATTCGTTTAATCATTGTCGACCTTAACGGTATGCCGAGGGCTATGCTAATCCCCGAGTATGAGCTACCAAAGGCTCTCACTGA
>JBGPRA010000142.1:0-5938 GCA_041489375.1 Bathyarchaeia archaeon
CTTCTCAAGCAACGGCACGCTCGCCAACTCCGCGAGGGCCGCTGGCAGTGGAGTGACCTAGTTCACGAGGGAATAATTGAGTACGTCGACGCCGAAGAAGAGGAGAACGCATACGTCGCCATAGACCCCAACAACATTACAACTGAACATACCCACCTCGAAATTTGCCCATTTGCCATACTCGGCGTTGTCGCGAGCATCATTCCATACCCAGAGCATAACCAATCGCCCCGTAACACCTATCAAGCCGCCATGGCTAAGCAAGCACCAGGTCTCTATGTCCTAAACTACCGCGATCGCAGTGACACTCGTGGCCACTTACTCCACTACCCCCAGAAGCCCGCCGTTAGCACAAAACCAATGGAGATCATCGGGTTCGACAAACGCCCCAGCGGCCAAAATTTCATAGTCGCTGTCCTCAGCAGCAGTGGCTACAACATGGAGGACGCCATCATTTTCAACAAAGCAGCTGTCGAGCGCGGCCTCGGACACAGCAGCTTCTACCGCATCTACAAGGCTGAGTGTAAACAGTACCTCGGTGGAGCCAAGGACAAACTCACCATCCCCGAGGAAGGGATACGTGGCTACCACGGCGCTGAAGCCTACCGCCAACTCGAACACGACGGCCTTATTTCTGAGGAGTCCGAAGTCAAAGGCGGAGACATACTCATCGGCCGTACAAGCCCCCCAAGGTTCATGGAAGAATACGGCGGGCTCGAGGTAAGAGGTCCCCAACTCCGCGATACTTCGATCGGTGTCCGTCCCACAGAGGAGGGCACAGTCGACGGTATTTTCATCACCAAGGATATCGAGGGCAGCCAGCTCGTTAAGGTCAAGGTACGCAGCAACCGCGTCCCAGAGCTTGGCGACAAGTTTGTCAGTCGCCATGGCCAGAAAGGCGTAATCGGAATGCTCGTCGACCCGGAGGATATGCCCTTCAGCGTCCACGGTACCATCCCAGACATTATAATCAACCCCCATGCCTTCCCAAGTCGCATGACCGTCGGCCAGTTCATGGAGAGCCTCGCTGGCAAGACCGCCAGTATAAGGGGCGAGCAAGTAGACGGCACACCCTTCGACAATGAGGATGCGAAGAGTCTCGGCGAGTCCCTAGAAAAGATGGGTTATCACCCCGGAGGTAGGGAAATTATGTACGACGGCCAGAGCGGTCGCATTTTTGATGCCGACGTCTTCGTAGGCGTTGTCTACTACCAGAAGCTCCACCACATGGTCGTCGATAAGATACACGCACGCGCCCGCGGTCAAGTTCAGATGCTAACCCGCCAGCCAACAGAAGGCCGCGCAAGAGGCGGAGGCCTCAGGTTCGGTGAGATGGAGCGCGACTGCCTGGTTGGTCATGGAGCAGCCATGCTACTCAAGGATAGACTCCTCGACGAGTCCGACGCATACAGCATCTACGTCTGTGAGAAATGCGGCAAGCAAGCCTACTACGACATCCGACAGCGCAAATATGTATGCCCAATCTGCGAGGGCAAGGGCGAGATAGAGCCCGTCACCATAAGCTACGCCTTCAAGCTACTGCTACAGGAGATGCAGAGTCTCTGCCTATCTCCAAGCCTCCAGCTCACAAAGGAGTTCGAGTAATATGAGCAAGATAATCGACAGCATAAAGTTCGGTCTCCTCCAACCCGACGAGGTCAGAAAGCTCAGCGCGGTGGAAATCCAGAACAGCGACACCTACGACGAAGACGGGGCACCCATCGCTGGTGGCCTTATGGACCACCGCCTCGGCACCCTAGAGCCCCGACAAAGGTGCCAAACCTGCGGAAACATCGCACTTAACTGTCCCGGCCACTTCGGCCACATTGAACTCGCCGTACCAGTTATCCACGTAGAATTTGCCAAGCAGATCTACAGGCTACTCACTGCAACCTGCCGAGGATGCGGCCGTATCCTAGTCCCCAACGAAGGGAACGAGAGCATCGACTACTTCAAGAGGAAGAGAGAGGAGGACCTCAAGCTATTTGGCAAGGTCACCGACGATACAATCAACGAAGTACTCAAGGTGGCGAAAAAGTACAAGCGAGGTAAGGAGTGTCCACACTGTGGCATGCCACAAACAAACGTCAGGTTCGCTAAGCCCACCACATTCTTCGAGTCCGAGTCCACCGAAGAAAGCGATGTTGCGGCGGAGGGAGTTGAGGCTATCGCCGTTGAGGGCGAGGAGGCCGCCAGTAGACTTACCGCCAACATGATCAGGGAGTGGTTCGAAAGGATCCCCGATGACGATCTCCGTCTTGTAGACTTCGAACCCGAGGTCGCACGTCCCGAATGGATGATTCTCCAGGTTCTCCCCGTACCACCAGTAGATGTGAGACCAAGTATCATCCTAGAATCTGGAATACGCGCCGAGGACGACCTAACTCACAAACTCGTCGATATCATCAGAATCAATCAGCGATTACGCGAGAACATCGATGCCGGTGCACCAACCCTAATCATCGAAGACCTTAGCGAACTTCTCCAGTACCACGTCACGACATACTTCAATAATGAGGTCAGTGGAATCCCCCCAGCCCGTCACAGGAGCGGGAGGACTCTGAAGAGCCTAGCCCAGCGCTTAAAGGGAAAAGAGGGCAGGTTCAGGGGTAATTTAAGCGGGAAGCGTGTCGATTACTCCGCCCGAACCGTCATAAGCCCAGACCCGAACATCGACATTAACGAGGTCGGCGTCCCCGTAGCCATAGCGGTCAGGCTCACCGTCCCCGATGTCGTAACGGTGAGGAACCTCGACGAGATGAAGAGATTCGTCCTCAACGGTCCCTTCAAGCACCCGGGCGCGCTGTATGTGGTGCGTCCCGATCAGAAGAGGATTAGGCTAGAGTTTGTCCAAGACAGGAGCGGTATAGCAGATACCCTCGAGTCAGGCTTCATAGTTGAGCGTCACCTTAAGGATGGTGACATCGCCCTATTCAACAGGCAGCCATCGCTTCATAGGATGAGCATCATGGCACACAGAGTCAGGGTGCTCCCCTACAAAACTTTCAGGATGCATCTCGCCGTCTGCCCGCCGTATAATGCTGACTTTGACGGGGACGAGATGAACCTACACATCCCTCAGAGTAAGGAAGCGCAGACCGAGGCTAGGCTCCTAATGCAGGTACAGGACCAGATCCTCAGCCCCCGCTACGGTGCACCAATCATCGGCGCCACGAAAGACTTCATCAGCGGAGCCTACCTCCTAACGAGGAAGGAGACTCTCCTCACCGCGAAAGAGGTCGGAAAACTCCTCGCACAGGCAAACTACAAGGGCGAGATACCCACGCCAACCGTTGAGAAACCCGTTAAACAGTGGACTGGTAAGCAGGTTTTCAGCCTCTTCCTCCACAAGGACTTCAACTTCGTCAGCCGCGCAAATGTCTGCCGCCACTGCCCAACCTGCGACAAAGAGGCCTGCCAATATGACTCATATGTGATGATCCAGAGCGGTAAGTTACTCAGCGGCGTCATCGACAAAAACAGCATAGGAGCTGAGAGGGCCGAGACTATCTTCCACAGGATCATCAAAGACTACGGAACCGATGTAGGACACGACTTCCTCAACGGCATCACACGCCTCATCAACGGCTTCCTCACCATACGCGGCTTTAGCTACAGCATGGACGAGCTGAACATCGCCGACAAGGAGCGCAACACCATCAATTCCGTCATGAGAAAGATGGAGAAGAACGTGGAGAACCTCATAGACCAAGCCGAGACCGGCAAACTCGAACGCCTACCTGGCCAAACCCTGCAGGAAACCTTCGAGATCAAGGTCATGAACGAACTCGCTCAAGCCCGTGACAAGGCAGGTGATACCGTCGAGCAGGGACTAGGAATGGGCAACTCCGGCATCATCATGACCAGGAGCGGGGCCCGTGGGAGCAGCCTCAACATAGGTCAGATGATGGGCAGCGTAGGACAGCAGTCCATCCGTGGTAAGCGCATCATGAGGGGCTATGAGAACCGCACCCTCCCTCACTTCAAGGACGGTGACCCGACACCTCAGGCAAGGGGCTTCGTCTATAACTGCTACCGCGATGGCCTAACACCACTCGAGTACTTCTTCCACAGCATGGGTGGCCGCGAAGGCTTGGTAGACACAGCTGTACGCACACAGCAGAGCGGATACATGCAGCGCCGCCTCATTAACGCCCTAGAGCACCTACGAGTCGAGTACGATGGCACGGTCCGCAACAGCATAGGTGACATCATCCAGTTCCAATATGGCGAGGACGGTATTGATCCGAGTAAGAGCGATCACGGTAAGGCTGTCAACGTTCAGCAACTCATAGACCGCGCCAAGATCAGTGAGAAGAAGGGCGCAGCCGCCAGCGAGGACTACGTGGACAATAAGGTTGACCAACTCATTGGGCTCCCATCGAGTCTGGTGAATGAACTGAAGGCACAACTCAAGGCCTCCAGCCTGACAAAGGCCGGGGTCGACCGCCTCATAGACTCGGCGTTGAAGAACTATGATTTCAGTCTCGTAGAGCCCGGCGAGGCTGTAGGTATACTCGCAGCCCAGAGCATAGGCGAGCCAGGAACACAGATGACGCTTCGTACCTTCCACTACGCCGGTGTAGCCGAGCAGAACGTAACCCTCGGCCTGCCACGCCTCATAGAGATCGTCGACGCAAGGAGAACACCATCGACGCCAGTCATGGAGATCCACCTCGATTCTAAACACAGGAGGAGCGAAAAGCTTGCCCGTGATATCGCCCAGAAGCTCACCTACACGACCCTCGATGATGTTGTGAGTGCAGTCAACGTCGATTACAACTCCAACGTAGTTAGGATTGAGCTCGATCCAGCCCGCCTCGAGTCCTTAAGTGTCTCCGAGAAGGAGATCGAAGGCGCATTCCCAACAAAGTACGAGAAGGAATCCGCCCTCGTCTACACAGTCAGTCTTGATGAGGAGAAGACTGGCAACCCCGAGGTTCTCACACAGACGATTGGGCAGGCGAAGATCAGGGGCATCCCCGAGATCAAGCGCGTGCTCACCCTCCAGGAGAGTGGCGAGTGGATTATAAGGACTGACGGGAGCAACCTCGAAGAGGTCATCAAGATCGACGGTATAAACGCGATGCAGTCCTCGACTAACAACATCCACGAGATAGCTGAGATATTCGGCATCGAGGCCGCCCGGAACGCCCTCATCAAGGAGGCCCACAACGTCCTAGAGGAGCAAGGCTTAGATGTCGACATCAGGCACGTCATGCTCGTCGCCGACATCATGACAAAGATGGGGGAGGTCCAGCAGATCGGCCGCCACGGGATAAGTGGTGAGAAGAGCAGCGTACTAGCCAGGGCAGCTTTCGAGCTGACTATACAGCACCTCGTCTCAGCGGCACTTAGGGGAGAAACCGATCCGCTTAAAGGTGTAATCGAGAACATCATCGTCGGACAGTCCATGCCGCTCGGGACGGGCAGCGTTGAGCTGTTTATGACAATGGGTGGAAAACGCGATGAGTAGCGTAGATCAGGAGCTGAGACTCGCACTCTCCACCGGCAAGGTCCAACTCGGATCCAAGGCCGCGGTGAGGGAGCTGCGCAGAGGAAGAGCCAAACTAGCGATAGTCAGCAGCAATTGCCCCCGCGAGGTGAAGGAGATTATTGACAACTACGGGAAACTATCCGAGATACCCGTGATGGAGCACCCCAAGGACAGCGTAGATCTTGGAACACTGTGTGGTAAACCGTTTCCAGTCTCCGCCATGGTGATAAACGACCCAGGTGACTCCAAGATCCTCGATTTGGTGAAGAAGTAAGATGCTAAGCAACGTCAAAATAACAGAGAATGAGATGAAGTTCATCCAGCTGCTCCAGAACATGACTGGAGCGACTGTAGTGGATTGTATCATCGAGGAGAATAGCCTAATCTTCACCGTAAAGAAGGGGGAAGTCGGGCTCGCCGTCGGAAAGGG
The DNA here is from genome assembly GCA_041489375.1 of Bathyarchaeia archaeon. Taxonomy (GTDB): domain Archaea; phylum Thermoproteota; class Bathyarchaeia; order TCS64; family TCS64; genus UBA8941. The sequence goes on from JBGPRA010000142.1 coordinate 5,928, forward strand.
AGGAGAGAAGA
>JBGPRA010000143.1:0-5937 GCA_041489375.1 Bathyarchaeia archaeon
AGGGGGGATCTGTGGGGTTCCTGGGTGGGTAAGGTGGGGCGCGCGCTCGCGATTATCGAGTTATTTTTAATAATCTTGGCGACTCAAGGACACGCACATTGCCATCCCAGTATTGGTATACGCAGTCGATGCTTGTCGTATGCTCCAAGAATTGGCCGAGTAAGCCTCTGTGGAGACCCAGCGACCTGCTATTTGCCACCACTATCAGCTTTCTCCGCGCCCTAGTGAGGGCGACGTTGAGCCTGTTAACATCCTCAACGAAGCCCATGTCTCGGGTGCCGGTGGCGCTGAAGACTATGACATCCTTCTCACGGCCCTGATAGGAGTCAACGGTGTTTACCTCGAAACCCCTCCGTGGAAGCTGGGCCCGGATCGTCTTCACCTGCGCCCTGTAGGGCGCGATGACACCGACGCTGCCGGCGGGTACACCCGCTTCAAGTAGGTCGGCGAGGACTTTCACGACTGCCTCGATCTCCAGGCTGTTGAACCTGGATCCTCCGTCCAAGGCCTCGGTACCCGAAACATCTATGAATATCACGGGCTTGTCGGGCCTCAGGTAGTCGGGTACTGGTTCACCCTTAACGTTGAGTGTGTTCTCCCTGCAGGAGGGGTGGGCGTGTATCCTTCCCCCGTAGACGTGCCTGTTCGGGAACTCGATTATCCCCGGGTTGCTCCTGTAGTGCCAGAGAAGCCACTTCGAGTCGTCTCTGAACCTGTCCTGGAAGTAGCAGAAGCTGCTCAGCCTCCTCAGCAGAGTCTTATCTCTGACTGTCCTGAATATTGGTAGCAGCTGGTTGTGGTCGCCGATCACCACCCACTTCCTCGCCCTGAGCATGCCTAGGAGGGCGAGGAAGAGTGGCACCTGACTAGACTCGTCTATGAGGACTGTGTCGAACACCATCTTACCAAGCAGGGGCGTCGAGATGAATGCGAGGGTGGCTCCAACGACCCTCGCGTTCTTAATCAGAGATGCTCGTTCCTCACTGATCAGTGCGTTTCTCTCGCACAGTAGGGCGAAGAGTTCGTCGCGTAGATCCCTCGCCTGCTCATCGTCGCCGTAGCCAGTTAGGGTCCCGAGGATTATCTTCAAATCCTCTATTCTGGCTTCCAGCTTCGCCAATCTATCCCCGAGGATCCCCTTCGCCTTCTCACCCAGCGTGAAGGGAAGAAGAGCACCCAACATCTTCTCCGGCCTGCCGAGCCTGAGCGCGATCTCCACGGGCAGCTTCACGAGTGCGTTATCTACGGCTCTGTTTGTGTGGGAACATATGAGGACCCGCTCTCCCCTCAAAACGAGCTCAAGAGCCGCCTTCGCGATGACCTCCGTCTTCCCGGACCCTGGTGGCCCGACGACAGTCATCATCTCTCCCTCTGCGAGGCCGAGGAGAGTCTCGAGTACATCGATCTGAGAATCGTCAAGCCGGTTCCTCCCATCCACGGACATCACACTCGAAGGCTGCGCCCTGCCTCCACCCTGCTTGGTTCCGTTGCCGAAGACCTTCATCAGCGCAGGCGTCTCCTCAAGGCTCAACTGATTAGACCCTATCCTGTCTATGAGGTCGAGCTGGATCTTGGTGGAGATTGTGTTGTCCTCATAGATGTCAACCACCTCACCGACTGAGAAGGCCGGTGGATCCCTCACGGAAACTGAGAGAAACCCATCAGCTGACACTACGTAACCGAGAGGCGCGATCCTGTCCTCCTCGACTAAGCCTACGCCTGCGCCGTCCTGGAAGTGGTAACCGCCACAGTCCAGCACAACGTAGCCGCCGCCGACGCCTCTGACCCTCGCCTTGACCCTCCTCCGGATGCTCTCCCTAACCTCCGCTGCAATCTCCCTGACCAGCAGCCCCCTCATCTCGGCCATGTAGTCATAATGATCCAGCTTGACATGGTCCTCCATGACTCGCCGAGCCGTCTCAACGCCATACCTCTTCACGGCAAACTCCGGGGGCATAGATGGGTCATGCCTGAGGAACCTGTGGTCTAGACCAAGCTCCCTCCAAGGCTTATCCATCCAATCGTGCAGGTCACTCGCCTCAACCCCGACCATCCTAAGGCTGTGCTGCGAGTGCTCGAAGTTCCCCGGCATGAAGCTTCAGAACCATCTAAGTTTAAGGAATTAAAGATAATTACGGATTCGAGATACAGGAAGTGTACACTCGCGCCTATACAAACATAGGTCATGGATATGGAGCTCCATTCCATATTACTTTTATTAATATATTAAAGAAGTTTTATCATGAGTAATCCACCCTTAAAATTCTGTCCTTTCTGTGGAGCTAAACTTGTAATAACTGGCACAAAATTTTGCTCAGAATGTGGCGCAGCATTTATTGTAAACCCTCAAAACATATCTAGCAATAATACTAACCTCAATACCTCTTACTCTCCTGAAAGAGAGATCCAGCAAGAAGAGGAAACTATAATCAAACCTAAAGCATATGATCTGGGAGTAAATCTAGAAGAGACCACAGCGGCAATCCATAAAAAAATGGGGTGGAACGCCCTGATGAGACAGTGGGTCCCAATGAAAAGCGGACCAAACGCTGAGATAGATGTGTTAGTTACTCGTGGAAACCGTAGAATGGCTATTGAGTGTAAAAATTATGATACATCTAGATCAGTCGGGATATCCGAACTAATGAAATTTCAAAAGAAGCTGGATGAGACGGGAATCACTAAAGGGTTATTCGTTACTAGTAGCTACTTTTCCAGGGATGCTCAGGAATTTGCAGGATCCAATGATATGGGAACCTGGGATAGAGATGAGCTCTATGAAAAATTCTTCCTAAATGCTCTTGGAAGGTTAGTGAATCCTAGCCTTGTCCAGGACCCGGTGCTGCCAGTTAGAATGAAATTCACCGATGTAACAACACTATCAATAAAGAACCCGGAGGCCCTCAACCTACAAAGTATCAAGCTATTTTACCAGCCATACATCTTAGTCAAGTATCGTCTACGCTCTGAGAGGTCTGATCCAACTAAGAAGAAGCATGTAGTGACCGATGAGGGAACGGTGGTGGTAGACGCTCTTGACGGGGATGTAATCAACCCTAAGACGGATGTTCTCAGTGGAATAGGTGAACTCTTAAAGAACGAGCAAGAACGAGCCGACTCCAAGAGTGATAAAATCGTCTACAAAGATCTAATGTCTTTGAACCCGGTGAAGGAGACTATCCTCAGCACATCCGATTACGAGGTACTTGTGGCGAAAGCCGAGTTCAATGAGGAGTCAGCATTACAAATAATGAAGGATTACGTAATTAAGAAATACACAAAAACGGTGGCATACCAGAAAGGAAAAGACGAATTTGATCTCTATACAATGAAGATCGTTCCAAAGGTCAAGGAAATCTCTCACAGGGGCACTATGCTAGTGTATGTGCCCAAGTGGGATCTTGTGTACGACGCTGTGGACCGGAGCTACAATAGGAGATTTGTGGCTTCCTCGGGTGGAGTCGTTGAGGATCCACTCGCAAAATGTGAGAAGTGTAGGTTGTTGAAGAAACAAGCAGAGGTCCTTTGCGAAGTATGTGGGAAGCCATTATGTGAGAAGCACTCCGTTTTCTCGGACGGCGTGTGGATGTGTCAGGACCACTGTAATCCTCCGAAGAAAGATGGCGTATTTTCAAAAATAGCTGGACTCTATAAGGCAAACCCGATTTCCGAGTCTTTAAAGAATATTCATTAAAAGCAAAGGATACTGAATCCAGAATTTATATATATTATAATCAAAGTTAAAAATGCGGTAAAAATTGGCTAGACACTACGTTTGTAAAACAGCTAGTTCGAGACCATTATTCTGCTCAGAAAAAAAGGCTAATAAAAACTGCCTGAAAGCAGGTGGAGGCTTCTTATCAAGTTCGAAATGCAAATATCTCGACATCTCTAACAAATAATACTACACACTCCAAGGAACACATCCAGATTAGAGATCTTGTGAGATGCTTGATGAAGCCAGTGAGAGTACTCACAATGCCAATGCATTATTTAGTGAAAAGTTGGAGAGTCTTGGTCTCTTCGTCAATTTTCTTTACCATTTCAATTTTTGTGATTTCCATTATGAACACCTCTGCAAATCCGAACACTTTACACCCTTCTATCAAATGACCGCCTATAACTCTGATTTTTTCTTTTTCAGTGTATGAAAGGGTTAGATGAGCGTGAACCAGCGGTTTACTTTCTGCTATACTAACATCTCCTGAGATCCCTAGGATCTCTAGTGGTTTATCGAATGAGAGAAAGATTCTGTTTTTATCGGTGATAGGGAATTTCTCTGGTAGCGTTTTACAGTTACGTAGTCTTACATTTGATAAGAGGCCAACTCCTGAGAGTATAACAGCGGCTTCAAGTCCTTTTTCTTCTACTATTTGTTGGAGGGATTGTATTAGGTCACATCCATGTTTAAGTCTTGCAACAACAATCCTACCAACTCCACCAGATCTTGAAATGTAGCTTTCCGACATGAGTGCTCAGATTATACAATCGCAGGGTGGGTACTTGATAGTATCATTGAAAGAGCTCTGATTTTTCGCGCGTGCAGATTGTAAATAGTGTATTCTACGTTCCTAGGGTGAAGTTATTATATTATATAATGAATAGGCTCTTACATCAACGAATGGATGCACGCGCGTTATTCCTGCATCGCGCGCGCCTCAAATCGGCAACACCTCAAGTAGATTCTTCCTAGTCTCCTTCAGCTTAGCTAACTCGTCATCTAGCGTTGACGCCCTACGCCTCTGTAGCTGCAGATTACTAGTTGCAGCCACAAGCTCTGACTCCCACCTGCCCATCGCCTCATTATACGCGGATATCTCAAGATCTTTAGCCCTAACCTGATCAGCCAACCATTTACCCCTCTTCTTCTCTGGCCCTGACCCAATTTGGTTCCTTTTGAATTCGTCTCTGATTTGAGCAATATTCGATATCTGGTCCGTTATGCGCGCGCGTAAAATTGTTAGACGCTAATAATAATGCCAACGATACATAATTGTTAAATAATTTTACATATAGGTGCATAAACATGCCGCTACAAATCAAATGGTCGAATTTTAACAAGGACAATGTATCAAGAGAATCCGACAATTATGGCGTCTTTGAGATTGGAAATGATTCTGGAGTTCTTTATATTGGCGAGGGGCATATACATTCTAGGCTTATGAGTCACTTTCCTCAAGGCACAGAGCCCGTAGTTGGTGCTTCATACTATAGAGTTGAATATACTGGTGGAAAAGAGCGGTGCGAACAGAGAAAAAGCGCAGAGTTAGATGCCTATTATAGAACTAATGGATGCTACCCCAAATTCAATACCGGTAAAAAATAGATAACCATTGTTAATTCCAACTTTTATATCTATGCGCGCGCGCACAAGAATTTCCATGTGTCCAGGCGCGCGCTGGCCTGTCCCGAAATAGCAGCTGAAACACTTCCTCTACCCCATAACAGGCGTATAAACCGACTCAACAACGACTAGAAACCAAAAATAATCCATACCAACAACGCAGAAGCCGCCTAGAAACACGGATCGACTCAAGACAAGCACAGCACCACCTAGCCACCACACACGCACCCGCAGACACGGGATGGTCACGTATTGAAGAACGTCGGCGACAACGCCTTATCCGGCCTACCAAAGTTCTCCGCCGCCTCCCTGTTCAACACAAGGCACAGCACACTCAGCAGAGCGTAAACAGAGACGTTCAACAGACCCCTGACCCTGTTCACCGTCAACCCATACTGAGCCTTCACATACGCGAACAACGCCTCCACCGCCGGCCTCCTACGATAAACCTCCACCAGATCCACCGGACCATGAACCCTGAACAGCCGGTCCACCCGCAGCGCATCACCCCCACACCTCTGATTCGACATATACGGGATCACCGCGTGCTCAACTAAAGATCTGATCCTCCGACTGCTATACTGGCTGTCCCC
>JBGPRA010000144.1:0-5928 GCA_041489375.1 Bathyarchaeia archaeon
AGTCTTCCCCTTGAGTATGTGCTTAGCACCGTTTGAGTCGGTCAACTCCAGTACTGAGCTTAAAGGGAATATTTCGTCCTTGAACTTCTGGTCGACGATCCTTAAACCGATGATCGGGGTGTTTACTCCGTCCTTCCATAGGAATCCTCCTACGCTGATGCGGCCGTCGTCGAGGACAATGGCGGCCGGGTTTATGGCGAGGTTCTCATTGAACCAGACGACGTAATAGAGCCAGTTGCCTACGCCGGTCCAGTCACGGACGCCATGTGTGTGGTCGCGCTCCCCTATGACGTCGCGGAGGACGAAGACTTGCTCCCCGACCCTTATCTCGCCGTTGATCTTCGCCATCTGCTCCCAGTGTTCATCTCCACTTTTCTTACCGATCTCAAGGGACTCCGGAGTCATGTTTTCGCTGTACTCGTATGTTGGCTGTAACTGTTGGAACTTGATGTGCATGGTGACTGGTACCATTGCGGAAATGAGGGATGGGTTCTCCCTGATTCTGGGGAAGTCTGATGGGTTCTTCACCACTATCATCCTTCCTTGGAAGCTGTAGCGCCACGAGCCATCGAGGCGCTTCTCATGGGTCATTCCCGATGCCTCGAGCTTTTTGGGGTATCCGCCCATCTTCTCCGTGGCTTGGAAGCCGGCCACTGAGCCGTCTGGGAGGAAGAGTAGGAAGAAGGTCATTGCCTCGTCCTTGTTTGGCTTGAAGCCGAGGCGCATCATTCCACTCAGACTATTCTTCTTGTCACTGAAGCAGAGGTAGTAGCTCTCATTCCATTCTCGGTGCGTGCCGGGCTTATGTGTCAGTGGCTCCCTCGATTTATTGCTCAAGTATGACTTCCCCCTTCACCCCGTCTATTGTCACCCTCTGGCCGGTCTTGAAGACCCTACATGCGTCGTAGATGTTTGTCACAGCGGGGATGCCATACTCACGGCTCACAACTGCGCCGTGGCTGAGTATCCCACCAGTTTCAGTGATAAGACCTCCTATCTTACTGAAGACGGGTGTCCACCCAGGGTCGGTTCGGGGCACCACAAGTATCTCCCCTGCTTGAACCTGCCAAATATCCTCGATGCTTCCAAGGACGCGGACGGTGGCTGTCAACACGCCTTGACTGGCTGGTATCCCCTTGAAGGAGCCCACCTCGGCGGGGGGCGGATCATTGAACTCCCTTTCCCCCTGCAGGAACTTGGGTGGAGTCGTATTCTCATACTTGATGAAGTCCTCCCTTCTCCCCTCGATATTGGATTGCAGCGTTTCGGCTGCTTTACCAACTACGAGGTCTCTGATCTCGCTCTTTGTTATGAAGAAGATGTCTGATGGCTGAGTTAGAGCGCTCACATCTACTAGTCTATCTCCGAGGGCGAGGTGAAGCTTCCTGCTCATAGTTATCCACTTATCAAGATTGAAACGCTGTTGTTCCCTGAACACGATGTATTGGCGTGCACTTCCGAGGATACCTGAGAGGAGTCCCCATTTAGCGAAGCCGAGGAATTGCCCCCTAATATTCTTCATAACGGTCTCCTCGGTCTTCATCCTTAACTTGTCATTATTCTCCTTAGCTGCTTCGATATCGATAATATCTCCGGAGGAGAGTGATTTGAGGATGTCAAAAAGGTAGGCGGGTTCGTCACCCCAGCGTGGGTAGTATATCTCACGGGTGAATCCCCTGACTCCGTACTCGGCTAGGAAAGCGTCGAGATCGGATCTAAATTTGATAATCTCTGCGTTATTTGATTTAGTGATCTGTTCGTATAGCGTCTTTGAATGGTCTTCGAGTATCATTTTCTGTAGCTTTGGGGACGCTCTGATGGTTGTGGCGAGCCTGTCTATGCCCTCGTTTGTCTGGCTAGTCTTATGTTTCAACCCTGATACAAGGATGGGGTAGACCCTCCTACCCTCTTCAGCGCCTAGGAACCTAGCAAGGAGGTACTGGGTTAGGAGGTTCATGCCGATGTTGTGGACTGGTATTCCGTAGCGGACAAGGCGGTAGTGGCCGACCATGATCTTGTCGATTTCATCAATGAGCTTAATGTAGTCCATGATGGGTGCAGTTTTGAGTGCGCTGAGTTTTTGGTCGAAGGCAGAGTAGAAAGGGTCGAAGACTCCTCTTGTCCATTGGTCATATGCGTCAGCTGTCCTGTTTCCCTTCCCGTTGGGATCCTTGAAGTTGACTCGTATCTCTGCCCAGATTCTGCCTAAGGTGTTGAATCGGAGCTTCTTCATTGTCTCCTTCCCGTAGGGGCCTGAACCCTCGGGGAAGTAGTTGAGGACGTCATCGTTCCTGAGGAATGGCGGAATCTCATTCTCCACCTTCTTTTTGAGTACCTCGAGGTTGAAGTAGGCATGAGCTTTGTGCAGACGCAATAGTTGCCTAGTCTTCTCCGACTCGAGTGACTTATACCCCATTATCTCGTTGAGTTCGACGTTAACGTACTTAGTTAGGTGGTCTCCGAGGAGTTCGAAGAAGAGAGGCGAGACCGGGTCGTTCCAGTAATCGTCGCTGTAACCCCGCGTCCAAACGATCTCATCCGCTGTCTCATTGTATAGCGTTGTTATCGGGCGGGACTGGAGAATATATATCTCGTCATCTCCGCTGATAGCCCACTCGATGTCTTGTGGGGTTCCCATCGTGACCTGTATTTTGTCACCCAGCTCGGCGAGCTTTAATGCCTGCTCGTCAGTAAGGCTCGGCCTTGAGCCTTGAACGTGATCGAGATCGACGTATTCCACACCTCCTGCTACGCTCAGAGCAACTATCTTTTTTGCGCCTATCTCCTTAGCAAGTATCTTGAAGGAGCCGTCGCTGTTTCGGCCGAGGACGTACTTGTCTGGGGTGGCTTTCCCAGAGACAAGTGCCTCTCCGAGGCCGAGGGTGGACTCGATTAAGAACTCGGAGCCGCCTGTACTCAGGGGGCTCACCGTGAACATTACACCAGCGCTCTTGGAGGGGATCATATGCTGGACGAGTACCGCCATCTTGGCGTCTCCCTGACTAAAACCGGCCCGCTTCCCGTATGAGAGAGCCCTTCCCGACCATAGTGAAGCATAGCATTTTATGACGGCATTGGCGACTCCTGCAAGGCTCTCAACGTTAAGATAGGTCTCCAGTTGTCCTGCGAAGCTCGCGGAGACTAGATCCTCTGCGGTTCCTGAGGATCGAACTGCAACGGGGGAACTACTCATCTTTTTGTAGCGTTCCTCGATCTCAGTTATGAGTTCAGCAGGCAAATTCGCAGATAAGATGGCATCATGGATACTCGCTGCGTGTTCCTCGACGGATCGTGAGTCGCTGTAATCAACCTGAGCAAGTTCACTCTCAATCACCGTGTGAAGATTGTTGTAATCAGCGAAGAGGTCGTAGGCATCTGTAGTTATTATGAAGCCACCGGGAATGGGAAACCCTTTATCGGTGAGTTCTCCGAGATTAGCGGCCTTACCACCTACCCCACCAACGTCGGCCTTGGACGCGTCGGAGAGACTCATCGTTAGTTTCGGTCGAGGCATGTTACAGCCTTCCTTTTTTTCATATATAACTGTGGCTCGCGCTTCAACCTTCTGTCAACATGTGCTCGTTACTTGTCCTAACAGTTAAATCCGCTCCGCTGGGAATAGACTCGATCTAGCCTTGTGCCAGTGGTGCATGAAGCATGGCGCCGGTGGGAAGTGGTACCTCAATGCTCGCAATTATTCAAACGAGCTCGCTGAGGAGATGCAGATGGAGGCGTACCTGACGGAGCAGTGGATGAACTTCGAGCAGGTCTATATCAGGAAGATGATGGGGATAAGCAGCATCGGCCTTGGGTACAAGCTCAAGATGCCCATAGTGGGGCGACTTCTCCGCTGGCAGGCTGAGAATATGATCCACAGCGAGGGTAAGAATAGAAACCCCGTAAGGGCCGATGGCCACTTTGGTCAAGTAATCCCGCTAGAGGAGGCAAAGACTATCATGCTCAATCTAGCTGCGGAGCCTATCATCCAGAACTATTGCATGTGCCGCTGGATGCAGAAGGACTGCAAGGATGTCTGTTGCATAAATTTTGGCGTCTTAAGTGGGGTCATTGAGAAGCTTCCACGCTTCATTCCGAAGGACACGAAGGTCCGACTCGGTCGGGACGAAGCGGTAGCGGCGCTCGATGAGCAAAATAGGAAGGGACGAGTCGCCACCGTCTGGTTTCAACCCGTCCCTTATGTAAACGCCATCTGCAGCTGCGAGGTTCCTCAATGCGGCGGGCTCCGCCTTCGTAACGATTTTGGTCTCCAGACCGTCTATAAGGCAGAGTATGTCGCCGAGATCAACCCCAACAACTGCCAGGGCTGCATGAAGTGCGTCGCCCGCTGCCAATTCGGGGCAATCCGTTACAATGCAACCATAAAGCGGGTCATCATCGATCAGAAGAAGTGCTATGGTTGCGGTCTCTGTAGGGACGCTTGTGGCTTTGATGCTCTCACTCTTATCCCCCGCGACGAGGTCCCAGGTCTTAAGGGTCAGTATTAGGGGAGATCATGGATGGGCTGGACAAAGATCGCCATAGACCAAAAAAAGTGTGGTAATGCGACGGGTGGCATCGACCCACGCGAGTGTGGTGAGTGCTTGAAGGTTTGCGACCCAACCGTCTTCATTCGCCATGAGACCATCGGGGCTAAGCAGAGCAACCCATACGACCCTGAGTTCTGGCAAGTTACAGCTGTATGGCTCGACCTCTGCACGCGTTGTGGGAAATGCGTCAAGGCGTGCCCCCAGAAGGCGATCACCATAACCTGGTGACCCAATTGGAAAGGATAGCTATCGTTGGCAGAGGAGGCACAGGGAAGACGAGCTTCGCCGCCCTTCTAGCTAAACACTTCATAGAGAAGGGTGAGACCCCGATCCTCCTCGTCGACCTCGACTCCGATATGAACCTCGCAGAGATGGTCGGTGTTGATCTTATAGCAGCGGGTAAATCCACCATTTCTGAGCTGCTCCTGGAGACTATGGAGAGGGAGAGTGATGGAACCGACAGACCCCAGCCTTTCCCCATAGAGAAGCTGGAAGCACGAATCTGGGAGGATGGCCTCTACGAAGGGCGGGGCTTCGACCTCCTAAGCCTTGGTGTCAAGTGGGGGGAGGGCTGCTACTGCACTCCAAATAAGGCGATGCGGATTGTCCTCGACGAGATGCTCCACACTTACCGTCACGTTGTTATAGACTCCCCCGCTGGGTTTGAGCAGCTAAACCGCCGTGTCACTCCCGAGGTTGACGACGTCATCGACATCGTCGACCCCTCAAACAAGGCTTTCGAGCACGTTAAGAGGGTTCGCAGACTCATCGACGAGCTGAGTTTAGTTTACAAGCGGTTCTTTGTTGTGGGGAACTACCGGATCCCTGAGAACTGGGAGGCCGAGGTTGAAGAGAAGACGGAGGAGAAGTATCTTGGGAAGATTGCATTTGACGAGTCTTTAGAGGAGGCTGTTCTTAGAGGGGAATCACTATTGAGGCTTCCTCGAGACTCGGCTGCCCGCCGATCAGTCGAGGCTATCTTCCGCAAGGCCGGCTATTAGAAAATGGTGGCCGACTATGCGACTACCTGTCTCGCGCGCGAGATAAGTAGGGTAAACATAATGGGGATCACATTTACCCTCGTGAAGATCCTGCTCCTTTACCTCTAGTCCCTCTCAACACTTAATAGGCTGAGAAACCAGCATCGCTCAAGTGTGAGCCCATGAGTTTCGAGTACCCAGAGGCGAGACTCCTCGCTGGACAACTGGACGGCACCATCAAGGGGAAGACGATCAAGTCATACGACCTAAGGGACTACGAGAAGATTCACAGGATAGGTTTCATCAACAGGGATCTCGACGACTTCAAACGACTCATCGGTAAGACAGTCTTGGGGGCGGGGAGCAGCGGGAACACGATTCGCATACGGCTAAACGACGGA
>JBGPRA010000145.1:0-5928 GCA_041489375.1 Bathyarchaeia archaeon
CCGAGACTAAACTCAGTCTTCAGGACGGGAAAGAGAGTCGTGTGGATATTCTGGAAGGTGTGGGTCAGTGTATGTGTAAATATCATTATGAAGAGTCCGTAAGTCATAATCGACGAAAACTGTTTGATGCTAAGCTTCTCCAATAGACCACCTGTCAATGAAATGACACCACTATTCGTGTTCCGGATTTAAAGACACCGAAGTGGTTAAGGCTTAAACACGCTGAAAACCGCGCTTAAGGTATGATTGCACACGATGAATCTATTGCGATCGTGAAAAAACATGTTAAGAATGAAAACCTTGTCAAGCATATGATTGCTGTGGGAGCGATAATGAGGGGGCTCGCCGCGAGATTCGGAGAAGATCAAGACCTCTGGGAAGAAGTGGGCATTCTCCACGATGTGGATTATGAGGAGGTGGGTCAGGACTGGAAGCGACATGGGGCGCTGTCAGCGGATATAGTGAAAGATCTCCTCCCGGAGGATGGACTTCACGCCGTTAGGGCCCACAATCCACTGACAGGTTACCTGCCAAAGAGCAGGATGGACTGGAGTCTATACGCTGCAGATGGCCTCTCAGGACTCATAATCGCGCAGGGGCTGATGATGCCCGATAAGAAGATCGCGTCGGTGAAGGCGTCGAGCCTCGGAAAAAGGATGAAAGACAAGAGCTTCGCAAAGGGGGTTAACCGTGAAAATATCTTAAAGTGCAACGAGAGCGGGCTCCAATTGGAGGAGTTCTTCCAGATAGGACTTGAATCTATGGTGAAAGTAGCAGGAGAGCTAGGACTATAGGTGAAACAATTGTTGGATAAGGCGACGCTGAGGAACAGGATCATCCGAATTATAGCAGCGACGAGGTTTCCCTTCGTCGACCAGGAGGATTGGGGAGAGGGATATATCACAATCGTGAACGATGAGGTGCAGCGTCGCGGTATCGAGACTGGTACCGAGATTATCTGCCCTAGTATTGTCATAACCCTCGCGAATGGGGGAATACAGGAGATTGGAGAGGTTGAGGATGAGGAAGGAGTAAACGTCTCAAATGTCCCAAGGTGGAGGCTGTTCAGTGACTCAGCCGGTAAGGGCAGATTCGTTAAAAAGTTCTTCCTATACATCCCTGAAGGTATCGAGGAAAAAGCCTTGAAGCTCCTCGAAAATAACAATATAGAGTACAGTGGCATCCGTACGTATGCGGTGAAGAACGGGAACCTCATCGTAACGCCGATAAAGAGCAACGATGGGCCTCACGACCACCGGTAGCCTCTTTATCTGAATGCTGTGAATGGGAATAATCCCGCGGAAGCCCATGCGAAAAGCAGAGTGTTGAGCACAATTCCAGCCCAGATTCTCCCCGTATATCTGTAAAGCCACCATGAAGTGAATGTGGAGATCAGTAGCAAGGGCAATATTACCCAGATGAACTCGATGAAGAAGCCAATGTAGGAGGGTAGTAGCCGGTAGTTCGCTACATACATTGGTAGATACTGCACAGTTAGGATTGCGAGGTATGGGGTGAGTTTGAGTAGAATCGTCCTCATCAAGTTTCCTGCTGCTGAGCCCGCCATCTGTCTTTCCCTATAGACGTACAAGTATAGGCTCTCCACAGCGAAGTAGATCAAGTAGAATGGTATGAATAATGGGAGGATTTGGGCGCGGTTGGCTATCAAGGGGGGGAAGATAGGTACTATGAACCTGAGTTTCTCGCCAAACATGGCAACTAAGGCATGAGCTAGGGCGTAGAGTATGGTAGCGATGACGACTCCGAGGGCCGCATCCCTTACCCTAAAGGACCCGGTGAGGTGTTCCCATATTTTCATGTTACTAGCGAATTGCCTCTTTACGATAATTGCTAGCATCATGAGTCCGGCGATACCTGTTATGAGGAACCACCAGGCCATCGATGCTCCGAATATAAGGGGTGGAAACGGTATTATGATCCCAAGGAACATTGTTGGGAGGAATAGCAGTAGACCCAACAGGCTCCACAGGAGGAGGACTCGCCTCTCCCTAAGGAACCTCTGCCTCACCTGCATAGCGTCACCTAAGCTGCCGGGAAGGAGGTGGTTGAGAACCTGGGAGAGAGGAATGATCAAAGCCACGAAGGAGGTTAAGGATATCAGCATGAGCCCCTCCCTGAATAAATAGGTCTGTGTTTTTACTGTCAGCGGGTACGATACTTCTGGGTATAGGACTGAGTTTGCCCACTCAACAATCTCATGGACCGTAGCAGGGTCGATAGGCTCGAGCAGGTGGATGGTATCAAGCACCACCAGCTTTCTCGCTGTGCCATTCCCGAACCACCCATATACGGTTCCGGGTGCAATTGAGTTCATGGTGCCGAAGACTGGCCTCAGATAAGTATCTAGGCTCTTTAGATCAAAGAGTACATCATTCTTCCCCACTATGAAGAGCAGATTTCGAGGTTGGGTCTTATTCATCGGTTTATATACGTCGTCGCCCTGTCCACCGCCGATTAGGATCGTCGCCGCTATTTCTAAATTTGATGAAATCACGGCCCTCACTGAGCCGGCCCCCATGCTGTGCCCACCTACTCCAATTCGGTTGATGTCCACATATGGTAGTGATTTCAGGTAGGTCACGGCGGATCCAAGGCCGAGAGTTGGGTCAAACACTCCGATCCCCGAATCTGATTCCCCGTGTCCCTTCTCGTCTATTGTTAGTGCTACGTAACCGTTTCTTGCGAGCTCTAGCGCGACGCTGCTGAGGACCTCCTTCGAGTTGCTAACACCATGGGCTAGGGCGAAAGCAGGGATCTTTCCAGTCAGGATCTTAGGCGTGTATAATACGCCGCTGATATCATATCCGGATTCTTCGATGATAACTGTCTTAACTGATACACTTCCGAAGTCGTTACCGAACTGGGATGCGTAATAGGCTGAGCCAGAGAAGATGGCGAGGACGATTATCAGAGTGAGGTACCTGCGTTGGATCATTGTATGATTTGAAGAGGGTTTCTTTGGTGTTAAAAAAGGGTTGGCTAAGCTTTGTAAACGGTCTTCCCGCCGAGGATGGTTCGTAGGACACGAGTGTCCTTTATGTCGTCCTCGTGGCATGTGAGGATGTCTCGGTCTATGATGATCATATCCGCGAGCTTCCCTGGTTCTATACTCCCCTTGATGTTTTCTTCGAAGCTGAGGTATGCACCGTTGACGGTGTACATGCGGATGGCTTCCTCGCGGGTTACGCGTTGTGTGGCTCCCATTACAGTCTTCTTGAGCTCTGTCTTCCTTGCGACAGACGCCCAGAGGCAGGGGAACGGTGGGTATGGTGTGACGGGTGAGTCGGTACCAGCGGCCACCATTATTCCTTCGTCTAGCCAAGCTCTGTGGGGCTTGAGCCAAGCGCCTCTCTTGATACCGACGTTTTCAACATAGCTGTCGCCGAGGTAGTAAAGGAAGTCGGGCTGGCTCGCTACTAGGATGCCGTACTTCTTGCAGTCCTTAAAGTTCTCCTCGCTGGGCTGGTAGGCGTGAATGAGGTAGAATCTACGCCCCTTGATAGGCTTGATCTTGTCGGTCTTTTTGAATGCGTCTATGACGATGTCCATCGCCTTACCTCCGCAGCAGTGGATGCCTGAGAGAATCCCCCTCTTGTTGGCGGCGTCTACTAGATGCTGTAGTTTAGTCTCGGGGACCGTTTGGAGCCCGCATCGAGTATCGTTCTCGTAGGGCTCCCTTAGGAGAGCAGTTTTCCCACCTATACCTCCGTCAATGAGGATCTTTAGTCCTTGGAATCGAAGCATGTCGTTGCCGTACCCAGATATCATTGGGAAATGCTCAATGCGTTGTATGCTCTTCTCCTCTGGCTCATTAGCATCGATTGCTCTGAGCATATAGTTGACTCGGACGTTTAACAGTCCTCTCTCCAACGCTAGTTGGTAGGCGACTATCTCGTCCTCGGTAATCCCCGCCTCGATGACGCTTGTGATACCGACTGCGTTGAATGCGTCGCTAGCTGCTTTGATCTGCAGGACCTTGTCCTCGATCGTCGCTGGGGGTATTAGGCTCAAGCAGAGGCCCATTGCGGGCATCTCCTCTAGCATACCTGTCGGCTCCCCGTTCTCGTCTCGGACTATTCTCCCCCCGACGGGGTCTTTCGTCTTCTTTGTTATGTTTGCGAGTTCCAGGGCTTTACTGTTTACAACGGCTAGGTGACCGCATGTGCGAGTAAGGTAAACGGGATTGTTTTGGGCGACCTTGTCGAAGTCGTACCTTGTGGGATTCCTGTGTTCTGCTAGTTTAACTTGGTCCCATCCGCGGCCGACTATCCATTCGCCGGGCTTTGCCTTCTTCGTCTTCTCGCCCACTGCCTTAGCCATATCAGCGATACTTTTCATCGGTGGTGTTCTGCAGTTTATTACTTGGAGAGTCGCTCCAGAGTTGAGCATGTGAAGGTGGCTGTCATAGAGACCCGGGAGTACGGTCTTTCCCTTGAGATTGATGACCTCAGTCTCGTCGCCCTTCAGCTTCTTCATCTCTTTCGTGGAGCCAGTTGCCATGATCTTACCGTCCTTGACGGCGACGGCCTCCTTAGTGCTGAACTCTGCATCAACGATGATTATCTTACCGTTAATTAGTAGGAGGTCAGCTTTGCATGCTTTCGTGGACATATATTTCAGGTAAGAAGCGGCTCCGACGGATATAATGAAATCGGCTAACCAAGAAGTATTGTTAACTCTTGGATAAGCAGCTCGGGGACGAGGCTTCTCCCCTCATTGTTGAGGCGGAGGAAGCCAAGTCGCTCAAGGAGTCGCAGATCGCTGTGTATGTTCTTCACATTTCTTTCCACTCTCCCGGCGAGCTCATTTATTGATGAGACGTGCTCATGTGCGAGATAATCGAGTAACTCCAGCCTCTTCGGGGTAAGTTTCTCAATCTCATCAGGGGTCAAGTTAAGATCCTCCTCTGCATAATAGTCGAAGTCTTCACCTTCCCCCGCGGCCCTTAAGGCGTGGATCATTCCGCTCCACTCAACGTAATCATCGAACCTGTCACGAGGCATCTTCCCCAATATGAACTCCTCGTGCAGCTGCTGAAATCTGTCGCTATACTTCTCCTCGAAAGCAGATACCCTCTCCCTCACCTCGTTCAGGGGTACCCTCTTGACGGCTCTCCAACGCATGATTAGTTATTGGTGTGCACACCAATAAAGACTTATAACCCTTCTCCGGGCGTGTTGTTTGATAAAATATGAAGCCACCGTTCAACAAGTTGGGTGACCTCGTCTGGGAGATCCCAACGTCAGCTGACCCGAATATGCGGGTTCCAGCAAGGATCTACGCGGATGAACAGCTTTTTTCAGCCATGCGAGAAGACGCGACACTCACCCAAAGCATGAACATCACGCAGTTGCCAGGGATACTAAAGTACGGCATCACGCTGCCGGACGGCCACCAAGGTTATGGCTTCCCCATAGGAGGCGTTGCTGCCTTCGACGAGGAGGACGGCATCATCACCCCCGGTGGCGTTGGCTACGACATCAACTGCGGTGTCCTTCTCATGCGTAGCGATCTAACATACGCTGAAGTCAAGCCAAGAGTCGATGAGCTAATCGACAGGATATTCAGCCTCGTCCCCTGCGGAGTTGGAGTCGGGAGTAAGATGCGGCTAAGCAATATCGAGCTAGACAAAGCCGTAACAGGAGGAGTCGAGTGGGCTATCGAAAAGGGCTACGGATGGGATGGGGACCACCTTCACATGGAAGAAAATGGCTGCATGAAAGAGGCTAACCCCGACATGGTCTCAAGTAGGGCGAAGAGCCGGGGTGCTACGCAGTTAGGGACACTCGGCGCTGGGAACCACTTCCTCGAGGTCGCTAGGGTTAGTGAGGTCTTTGATAGGGATGCGGCGAAGGTTTTCGGGATAACAGACCCGGACCAGATTATCTGTTGGATACATACGGGGAG
>JBGPRA010000146.1:0-5873 GCA_041489375.1 Bathyarchaeia archaeon
CGTCAATGAGGGTCTTGGATTCTTTGAGGAGGTATGAGTATGTGTAGCCTAGGGGGTTGTGCCTCATTGGTATCTTGAGTTGGTGGACGCCGTCGGCGATCTGCATCTATGCCACTCCCGCTATGAGGATTCGCGTAGACTTAAACCAATGGGGTCATCCTGCGCCGCGTGGAGTCGCGCGCACGAGATCGGATTACTCTTCCTTGAAGTCCTCGAGTACGATGCCGGCTCGGAAGCTGTCTATCTCGGGGATGACTCCAAGTCGCTTCTCTATGAAGTCCTTGTACTCGCTTAAATCGGTGAGAGTGACCATGGCTAGAATGTCTGATAAGCCCGTGAGGGTGTGAAGCTCGATGACCTCGTCCATTGCGGTTAGGGCCATGGCAACCTTGACGAAGTGCTTCGGCGAGCAGTTGATGAGGAGGGCCGCCTCCACTTCCTTCCCGAGTTTCCTCCAGTCTACGGAGATCGTGAACTTCTTTATGACGCCGCTCTCCTTGAGCTTCCTCACCCTGTACGAGACGGTGCTGGGGTGGAGGTCGAGATAGCCTGCTATGGTGCTCATGGGCGCCGTGGAGTCCTGGATCAGAAGCTTGACTATCTTGAGGTCTATGTCGTCTAGTTTGATCTTCGTCATGGATACCACCGAAACTCTCTTAAGGCCAATGAGAAGCTGTTCTCATCTCGGTCATTAGTATAATTCTTCCTTTTCCTAATAAAAAAAGTATCTGATCCTTCGCGGATCAGCGACTCTGAGGGCATTTTCTCCTTTTTACTCCGGGTGGCGTGTCCTGCATTATATATTAACATAGGATTCATCGCGGAGGATATGCGTAGTATGGGTGTTATTCGGGGCTCCAGTTCCGATCAGGTTTTTGGGCTCTCTGAGGCTGAAGTCGCCGAACGCAGAAGTCGAGCCGGCTTAAACAAGCTGCCTGATGAGAAGAAGCGGACCAAGCTCGAGATCTACGTCGCCCAGTTCAAAAATCCATTGATCTACGTAATTTGTGTGGCAGCAGTCATCTCCCTGTTGATGGGTGAGTTCGACAACGCCGTAATCATAGGCGTCGTTATATTGCTCGACAGTGTGATCGGCTTCTTCCAGGAATACAAGTCTGAGGAGGCCCTAAGCGCTCTTAAGAGCCTAGTACGGGAGAAGGCTACAGTCTATCGAGATGGTGTCCGCCTTGAGATCGACGCGACCGAGCTCGTTCCAGGAGACGTTGTAGTTCTCAACGAGGGCTCTAGGATTCCAGCTGATGGTAAGGTGCTCGAGTCGGTCTTTCTTACAATTAATGAAGCGATCCTGACTGGTGAGAGCGAACCAATCCCAAAGAAGCAGGGCGACGAGACGTTCATGGGTACAACCACGTACTCTGGTCGAGGAATGATTGAGGTTACTTCCATCGGTCTGAAAACGGAGCTCGGTAAGATCGCTGGAAGCATCGCCATGATGACAGAGGAGCAGACACCACTACAGTTCCGTCTTGAAAAGTTCAGTAAGTCACTCACATACCTAGTTGTCGCGATCACCATCGGAATATTTGTAGTGGGTGTCGTGTCGGGCATAGGCGTGCTGGAGATGGTGAAGACAAGCATAGTTCTTGCCATCGCCGCGATACCTGAGGGGCTGCTCATAGCGGTCACGATGATCTTAGTGCTCGGGATGCGTAGCATACTCAGGAGACAGGGTCTTGTCAAAAAGCTGCTCGCCGTCGAGACTCTGGGATCCGTCACCACGATCTGCACCGATAAGACAGGGACCCTCACGGAAGGCGTTATGAAGGTGGTCCGCTTCGAGTTCAAAAACAACGAAAAGGCGGCCCAGGTCCTCACCCTTTGCAACAACCAGGCTGACAGTCTCGAGGCTGCGCTCTGGAACCACGTCAAGTCCCTCGGCTACAACCCGGAGGAGATGAGCAAGGTTTGTCTACGCCTCTACGAGGTGCCATTCAGCAGCGATAAGAAGTATATGCTGACGGTGAACGAGATAGACGGCGTCGAGACTGTATTGATCAAGGGCGCCCCCGAGATCATCATGGACTTTTGCAGCCTCACAGACGAGGAGCGTGCAGGAATCGAGAGAGATGTCTCAACCTGGGCTAATAGTGGGCTGAGGCCACTCGCTGTAATTTACCGTGATGGCGGATCACCGAAAGATCTTAGCGGCTTCGAATGGATTGGTCTCGTTGGCATACAGGACCCTGTCCGCCCAACCGTAAAGAATGCCATATTACTCTGCCGTAGCGCAGGTATCAAAGTTAAAGTAATTACAGGTGATTACCGTGGTACAGCCGAAAAGGTTGCTAACTTAATCGGCCTTAGTACGGACCCAGGTCAGGTAATCGAAGGTAAGGAACTTGATACAATATCGGAAAATGAGCTTGCAGAGAGGATTAAGGATATAACCGTCTTCTGCCGCGTGGTCCCGAGCCAGAAGCTCAGGATAGTGAATGCACTTCAGGCACGAGGCGAGATTGTCGCAATGATCGGTGACGGTGTCAATGACGCACCGGCGTTGAAGAAGTCAAACATAGGCGTCTCAGTGGGTAATGCGACGGACGTAGCAAAGGAAACGGCTAGCCTGATTCTGCTCGATAGCAATTTTGGTACACTTGTTAATGCAGTTGAAGAAGGAAGAATAATATTTGAAAATATAAAGAAAGTTGTTGCCTACGTCCTCTCTGACTCTTTTGCGGAGATACTTACAATCTTTAGTGGGATCCTTTTAGGGTGGCCATCACCCTTGACGATAGCTCAGCTATTATGGATCCACCTCATCTGCGATGGCCCCTCAGACATTGCTCTCGGTTTTGAGAAAGGGGAGAAGGGAATAATGGAGGAGAAACCTAAAAGCATTAAAGAGGGCTTTTTAAGCAATCAATCTAAAATTTTAATTTTGGTTTTAAGTGCTTCATCCGCAGCTATGTCTCTTATTTTATTCAATTACTATTGGAATGTTCAAGGCAACATAAATTTAGCCAGAACGGTTGTATTCACCACAATAGCTGTTCAGGATTTGGTCTATATCTTCTCCTACAGAAGTTTACGCCTCCCAATTTTTTCATTACTTGATTATTCATCGAATAAATGGCTTTTTGTAACTGTTGCCTTTGGTTTTGCTCAGCAGCTCTTTGCTATATATGTCCCATTCATGAACGATATAATGGGGACAGTACCTTTACAACTCTTTGACTGGGCAATGGTGCTACTAGTAGCTTTCATCTTACAAGCCATCATAGAAGTCACCAAGTATTTTACGAGGCACCATAATAATTCTCAAACGATTCTAGGCTTTAAGGATGTAAGCGCGCGTGAATCCCTAGGGTAGATGAGCTACTTAAACAGAGTCCACGATTGAAGCCCCGGCCTTCGCCATACTCCTCTGCTGAACGATGTAAGTCTCCACCATTCGTGCGCGTAGTCGGCTGGGTAAGCAATATAAGCGAAGTTTCTCAGTGAACATTATTCCCACGAACAGGGTCCCACTGGTGAAAAAAGATGGATTACGCGATTAAGGTCGATGGCCTGACAAAGAAGTTCAAGGACCTAACCGCCGTCGACCATGTCTCCTTCGAGGTCGAGAGTGGGGAGCTCTTCGGCCTCCTCGGGCCGAACGGGGCGGGGAAGACCACGACAATAAACATGCTCTGCACTCTCCTCAAGCCGACCTCCGGATACGCTGAGGTCGCGGGATACAACGTGGCCAAGAAGAGGGACTCGGTTAGAAACAGCATAGGCATCGTTTTCCAGGACACCGCCCTCGACGAGAGGCTTACGGGGAGAGAGAACCTCGACTTCCACTCCGTCATGTATGGTATACCTCGAGACGTGAGGCACAGGAGAATAGACGAGGTCCTGGACCTCGTAGAGCTAACGGACAAGGCGAATGTGCTCGTCGAGAAGTACTCGGGTGGTATGAAGAGGCGGCTCGAGATTGCCAGGGGGCTAATCCACAGGCCGAAGGTCCTGTTCCTAGACGAGCCATCGTTGGGCCTCGACGCTCAGACTAGGAGGCACATTTGGGAGTACATCAAGAAGCTGAACGAGGAAGACGTCACCATAATCCTCACAACCCATTACATGGAGGAGGCGGATTACCTCTGCGATAGGGTCGCGATTATGGATCATGGTAGAATCGTCGCAATCGACACGCCTAGTAGCCTCAAGGACTCCCTTGGAGGCGACGTCCTAACGCTGGAGATCACAGATAATGGAGACATCGGCTTGGAGGAGCAGCTCAGGACCATGGAATGGGTCGTTAGCGTGGACAAACGTAATGGGGCCATCGATTTAAGGGTCAGGAACGCTGACAGGCACCTCCCTGAGGTCTTCAATGCCGCCGAGAAGAAGGGGGTGACCATCACCTCGGTCCACCTAAGAAAGCCAAGCCTAGAGGACGTGTACCTGAAGTTCACTGGTAGGAAGATTCGGGAGCCGGAGGCGGGTCAGAGCACCCATGGTAACGCCATGGGAGATGAGGAGGGTAAGAAATGAAAGGCGTCAGTCTGAACGCTGTTTACATTCTCTGGCTTAGGGAGATGAAGACCTTCTACAGGGCGAAATCCCGTATAGTTGGAACGGTTGTGACCCCGATATTCCTCCTCGTCTTCCTGGGCTCTGGTTTCGCTGGCGCAATTCTCCCTGGTATACCCACCGGTGTGGGTTACCTCGAGTTCCTCACACCCGGGATAATCGGGATGACTATGATCTTCACCTCGATGTTCACAGGGCTGTCGGTTCTGTGGGATAGGCGCTATGGCTTCCTCAAGGAGATAATGGTGACGCCTGTTAGCAGGGTGACGATTGTGCTGGGCCGGATAGCTGGTGGAACGACGACATCTATGCTCGAGGGGCTTTCCATCCTCGTAATCTCGTTGCTTTTTGGCTTCAAGGTCGGTGGCGTCATCGATCTAGTACTCACCGTGATCTTCATGCTGCTGATCTCGGTTTCCTTCATTGGGCTTGGGCTGGCGATCGCCTCCATGTTGAAGGATGAGCAGGGCTTCGGGCTGATAATGAACTTAATAATCTCCCCCCTATTCTTCCTCTCAGGCATTTTCTATCCCATCGAGAATCTGCCGTTGGTTCTTCGAGTGATCTCTTACCTCAATCCTCTAACATACGGCGTGGACGGACTGAGGGGCGCGCTTATCGGTGTTTCTTACCTACCAGCGGTTCTCAACCTAGCTGTATTGACCGGCTTCTGCGTCGTGGTAGTGCTCCTAGGCGCTTTACTATTTGAGAAGAGCGAGGCAGTTTGATAGATGCGAATGCTGCTGAATAATGGGTTAAAGAGTTTTCTTAATAGCTAGCCCAGCGGCACTATGGTACATAACTGTCAATAAATTAGAGATATGCGCGAATGGGTGAGTATCAGGTGGGACTCAGGATAAGGCTATTTCTCGACGTTCCAAACCAACGCGCGCGTTTTAGTTCTTTTTGTCCACGGTGACATTAGCATTGCTGCGCGCGCGCATACGCTAAGGCGAGTCTCCTAAGTGTTCGATTCGAGGTGAGTCTAATCAGTAGATCTTCGATACTAGGTTCCAAGATTTCACCTCTTAAGAATGCCATTCAACACTGTATCGAGCAGCGCCTGGTTCATCCGGTGCCAATTAAAGTTGACTCCAGAAGTAGCAAAGTGAAAGATCATGCCGTCAGCTGCTGCGAAGAGGATTGCCGCGACCTCCTCTGCGTTTACGTCACCGCGGAACTCCCCTGAGTCTATCCCCTCTTGGATAGTGTTCTTCAGAATCCCGACCGTCTCATTGTACCTCGCCTCCATCCTCGGCGCTAAAGCTTCCATACGTGACGCCGCTACCATGAACTCTATGTTCATAGCTTGGAAAGCTCGTGGACGGTCTGCTGTC
>JBGPRA010000147.1:0-5848 GCA_041489375.1 Bathyarchaeia archaeon
GATGCTCGATGCTATAAACAAAGGCATCAGGAAAGCTAAGAGAAAATTCGGCATAACCTGCACGATAAGGGTTGATCTTGTACGTAACTATGGCCCAAAGGTGGCGATGACTGAACTCGACTGGATAAAGAAGAAGGGGGACAATATCGTTGGTATCGACATCGGTGGTAGCGAAAACGGCTTCCCACCGGAGCCATACGAAGCAGTCTATAAGAAGGCGAAAGAACTCGGACTCCACCTTGTCGCCCACGCTGGAGAGGCGGCTGGCCCCGAAAGTGTCTGGGGTGCGGTTAAGAACCTCAATGTCGAAAGGATAGGTCACGGAGTTACTGCCACAAAGGACTCTACTCTATTACGTGAGATCCGAAGCAGGGGAATAGGGATCGAGACTTGCCCAGTTAGCAACCTCAGGACCGCAGCCATCAACTCCTTAAAGGAACACCCAATACGAGCCTTCATCAAACAAGGCATTAGGGTGAGCGTAAACAGCGACGACCCACCAATGTTCAACACTGGGATGAACAACGAATATATTCAGCTCCATAAGGAGCTCGACTTCTCTGTTGATGAATTGATGAGGATAAGCCTAGATTCCATCGATACAAGTTTCTTACCCATGAAGAGGAAAGAGGAACTTAGAGGTGATTTCCTTAAAGAGTACCGCGAGCTATCCCCGCGGAGAAATTAGATCTCGAAGTGCATCGATGAGAAGTCAACGGGGACGTGGAAGTCTTTGTTCAGGTCTTCACCTGTCGAGTGGATTGCCTGAACTTGGCCTTGTATCGTCTCGAATATATTGTCGATGTATAGGGGCGGGGATACGAGCTTATTGTAGAGTAGACCCGCTGCTATGATACCTCCCCCGATGGCATCAGAGATCATAGTGGGCTCGGGAAACACCACCATCGCAACACCGAAGGAGATCATGCTATTCCCAGCTCCACCGTATCCATGGTCGTGAAGTTGGTTTACTTCTTCGACAGCTTCATTCATTCCATTAATAATAGTCGCGGTCTCGATGAATGTTTCACCAAGTTCCTTCGCAACCTGCACTATGTGATCAGTCTTAGGAGATTGCATCTTTAATTCACCTAAAGTGCCTTGAACTGGTCGAACCACTTGTCATACTCTTTAATCATTTCCTTGGAGACGCTCGGTTTCCGGTTGTTGATAGCGCGCTTGAAATCAGCCATGGAGAGTGGCCTTGGTTTAGATGTGAAGTCCTCGGCCTTTCCTGACTCGAAGAGTTCCCTTATGACCTCTTGTCTGACGACTTGGCAGATGTCCTTGATGTCACTGCCAGTGTAACCCTCTGTGAGCTGTGTGAGTATGTGGAGGTCAACATCGATGGTGAGTTCAAGCTGTGAACTGTTGATCTCAAACATCTGGAGGCGAGTAGCGTAGTCTGGGAGAGGTACCATAATCCTCTTCTGGAAGCGGCGAATGAAGGCCCAATCCAAGTCCCAAGGCTTGTTCGTCGCCGCTACAACGTATAGGTGGAAGTTCTTTCCCTTGTCCTGGAGGCCGTCCATCTCCTTGAGGAACTGATTTCTCATGCGGACCTCACCACCGACTTCGTTCGTATGTACGCCGAGGATACTGTCCACCTCATCTATGAAGATTATGACCGGCTTACCCGCCTTGGCGGTTTTGCGCGCTCCGCCGAATATCTTAGCGACGTTCTGCTCAGCGGCGCCCAGCCACTTCGACATGATATTGGCGGGGTCGATCTGGATGAACTGAGCATCGATCTCGTTGGCGACAGCAGCGGCGATAAGCGTCTTACCGCAGCCTGGGGGACCGAAGAGTAGCAGCCCACGGGACCACCCAAGCGGGAAGAGGTCCGGGCGCTTTACCGGGTAGACGATGACCTCCTTGATCGCTATTTTAGCATCTTCAAGGCCAGCTACCTCGCCCCAGGTGACGTTTGGCTTCTCGCTAGTCACCTCACGGTCTTCCTCGACCGATTCCTGTGCCCCTGTTTGCTTTGTCTCGAAGCTCGTGAATTTTTCGATCCCGGTTTCCTCACCGTCCTCGGACTTGAGGAGCCTGATCCTCTCCTGATAGGTAGTTACCTTCTCCACGTAGAACCTGTTGAATGTGTAGTCCGGGTACAGCTTGATGAGACGTGTGAGTTGTTCGACGGCCTTTTTATAGCTGTCAGTGGCCTTGTCTTTGTCACCCATTTTGTCGTACTTGACAGCCTCACCGGCGTACTTCATCGCCTCGTTCTCGAGCATCATAGCTACACTCATGCGATAATCTCCTCCATTTTGACGCGGCCTTTCGCATTGATTTGGTCGAGCATCTTCACGACATCTTCAGATAACATACTCCAGTCAGCAGTCTCCGTGGCGGACGTCCTGCGTATCGGTACAAAGGTGGGCTCGTAATCATATGCTACGGCCTCAGCTTGCCTCTCAACAATTTTCGAAGCGACCGCGGTAGGAGGCTCTGGGAAGCTCTCGTGTAAACTGTTCTCCACCATGTTGGAGACCTCTCTCAGGATTTCTGCGCTCTCCTGGCACTTGACACTGAACATCTCATCAAGAGCGGGCTGACGGAAGTCGATTGTTGTCTGCATTAAAGTCTCGTTCGCGACCTGGTTGAGCTGCTCGAGCCCCGAGGCGAACTGAGGCATAACTTTTTGTACGTCTACAGAGACTTCCTTGACGACCTCGGAGATGGGCTTCATCTCCTGGACCACCTGGTAGAGATCTAAGAAGTTCTCAAGTCTGATTGTGATGCAGTCAATGGCGAGTTGGCTCTGAGCAATAATTTGTTTGACGTGACGAATCCGGCTGAGCTCGTTAGCGTAGATCTGTGCGCGTGCAGTGTCTTTCTTCTGAACCGCTTTACCAACCATATCGAATAAAACACGGTCCCTATCCCTCAACTTGGAGTTGACTTGCTCGAGCCTAATGCTCTGTCGCTTCAGCTCGTTTATCGACTCGGGGGTCGGAAGGATACTCTGCTGGCGGTTCAGTATACCCATTTTAACTATCTCCTTAATTAACGAGGTTAAAACTGGGCTTGGATACATCCAAGCCAAGAACCCCTGCTAGTGGGGCGCTTAAAAAAGAGGGGGAGGGGTGTGTATTCAAAGGTTTGATCCCTCTTACACTCTGTCGCTTAGACCTGAGCTGATTTTACTCTGGCTGCCGGGGAGTTCTGGGAACGTGTCCTTCATCCTCGACTCGGCAATGGTCTGGGCCTCGTCCAATATCTTGGCCGAGTCCTCGTTTACCGACTCGAAGTTGATGGTCATCCCAGTTACCGCGCCTGCGTCAACGACGATCCCGCTGAGGAGGTTACCGATCTCACCCAGCTCCTTTTCGGCTTGCGGGCTGATCGCTGCCATGCCTGACTTAATGTCACCGATTACACCGACGACTGGCAGGAGTGTGACGGCGACGTCACCTAGCTCCGTTACGGTCTTGAGGCGCAGTGTAATCTGTTCAAGTGCGAGCTTGGCATGGAAGATCATTTTCTCCATCTTGCGGATCTCGGCGAGCTCGTTTGCGAAGACGTTTGCGCGTGCTGTGTCGTGTTTGGCGTATGCGTCGACGATCCTATTGAAGATCGTCTTGTCGCGCTCTTGGAAGCGGTTACTTGCTTGGTCGAGGCGCTGGATCTGCATCTCGATCCGCTTGGTGGCTGCGTCGAGGCGGGGCTTGAGGGGGCCTGGCGGCCTAACAGCGTCCTTAACCTTCGCGGAGAAGGAAGGATCGTTGTTCTTTTCCCATCGATTAGCGAAGCTCAATTCGTATTACGCTCGAAGATAATTCGAGGGGTAAAAATCATGAGACTGTTGCCTCACCAATGTTAATAAATACGTAGTATCGTTATAACGTCAAAGATGGATTTGTCATACTTCTGTAACGACTTTTGTGGATGGTGAGATTAACTATTACATATTTGAATCAAGATAAGATGGTTGGTAAACCTTTTTTTAATAAAACAAACATTTTTGCCCTACAGCACCCTTAATATATAAACTGGGCTCATCCTTCAGCAAGGTTGAAATGAATGGCAGGTAGATGGACCGTTTTTGCGGTTTTTGCCGTGCTCGGTTTCCTGGGCGGGATCCTAGCGAACTGGGCTTACAAACAGGCTCTCCCAATCCTAATTAAGATGTTTCCAGACCTCTTCACGGCTGAGTGGTTCCTCTCTGGACTGGGCGGTACTCTTCTGACCCTACTCATAGTGGTCATCTGGGCTTCCTTCTCCCCAGACAAATGAGGGAAGCCGCGAACCCAATTCACTTCACCTATAATTTCTCGAAAACGTTTATTGTTGTTTTAACTCCATTTCAACTGGGTGAATGTAGGGCATGGACCGGCTGAGTCTGAGGATAGATCTACACGTCCATACCCGGTATAGTAGGGACTCGGTGAATAACTTCGATGATATAAATGGACATTGCCGAGACCTGAAACTAGACGGCTACGCCATATGTGATCATGACTCCCTAGAGGGATTAGGTAAGTCTGAATCTGGCGGACTCGTGGTGATTCCAGGGTTGGAGGTGTCAGCGAAGGGCGCTCATATTCTCTGCTTTGACCCTGTCGAGGTCGTGCCGAGTGGACTATCCATAGTGGAGACTGTTGAGAGAATTCACGCCCAAGGTGCGACTGCGATCCTTGCGCATCCCTACGCTATTCCTAGGAGCTTCGTAAGATTTAGGGAGGTCGAGAGGTCGGGATTCGACGCGATCGAGGTAATGAACTCGGCTCAGTTACCCTTTGGTATTGTGACAGCTTTTAACCGCGGCTTAGCGGAGAAACTTGGCCTCCCACAGACGGGGGGGAGTGACTCACACATCCCTGAGACTTTTGGACGCTCTTATACAGTCGTTGAGGCGGATTCGAGGGAGCCCGATGATATCATCGAGGCGATTAAGAAGGGCAGGACAAGGGTGGTTGGCGCAGGTATAAGTCTCGGGGAGAGGCTGTTGAATATCTGGCGGGTCCTTGGAAAATAGAGGGTGGGCTTTATTAGAGCCACCCACTCGTCCTTCTTGAAGCAGCTTGGCGAGGGTCCACGTTGAAGTCTATGGTTGCAGCGCCAATCAAGCTGACGCGGAGATAGCTGCGGGTCTACTCGTCGAGGCAGGGCATACCCTCGTGGAGAGAGAGGATGACGCTGATGTATCGGTGCTACTCACCTGCATAGTAAAGACCCCCACCGAGAAAAAGATAGTCAGGCGGCTTAGGAGCCTCGGGGGGAAGAGAATCGTCGTCGCCGGTTGTATGCCGAAGGTCCTTAGGGAGGTTGTTGAGGACGTCTCCCCTGGGGCGAGCCTCGTCGGACCAGACGACGTCACGAGGATTCCGGAGGCTGTGGAGGAGGCCGCGGCGGGGGGGAGAGTCGTTTGTCTCGATGGATCCGCGCCGAATAGGACCTGTCTGCCGAGGGTTAGAAGAAGCGGAGTTGTCCACATCGCACCGATAGCCTCGGGTTGTCTGGGTAACTGCAGCTACTGTATAGTAAAGATGGCGCGTGGACACCTACACTCGTTTCCGAATGAAGAGATCATCAGGGACGCTGAAGCCGCTGTCGCCTCTGGCTGCAGAGAGATCTGGGTGACAGCTGAGGACACCGCGGCCTACGAGTATCATGGAGTGAGGCTCCCAGAGCTTCTTGAGATGCTTAGCGTGATAAAGGGGAGGTTCATGGTGCGCGTCGGGATGATGACTCCCAACTCAGCGCTTCCAATCGTTGATGACCTGATTGAGGCTTTCAGGGGAGAGAAGATATTCCGGTTCATCCACGCTCCTGTTCAGGCTGGGAGTGATGAGGTCCTCATGAGGATGCGTAGAAGATACGTGATTGGAGAGTTTAGAAA
>JBGPRA010000148.1:0-5692 GCA_041489375.1 Bathyarchaeia archaeon
AGAGTATGAGTAAGAGAGCGTATGATGGCCTGCGGAACTAACTGGGATGCTGCCCGGGCACCGTGTGCTCTGAAAACGTTCTCATAGGAGCGCGCGCGACTTCTCAGGCGGTGGTGCGCTGGTTCACTGATAAATCATCGGCACAAACCGCGAAGAGGGAAACGTGATAGAGGGATCATGTACACGTGAAACTTGAAAAAAATGGTGTGCTATAGTGTGATCGTCCTGATTCCAAAGGGCTTGTAGGGGTTGCCGTCCTTGGCCATGTCCGCGCGCGCAGTTCGCTTCCTTACCCGAAACCTCAACCTTGACGAGGCTTGAGTCTCCCTCGCAGAACTTGTCTATGATGGGAGCCACTCACACAATACTCTTCACCTATTCTGGACCATAGAGCACGTGCGCCATTAGTACCAACATCCCAATAATGGACTCTACAAGTGCAGCAAGGAAGACCCAAACAACATAAGAACCGAGGAGACAGAAAATAGTTGATATTTCAACCGGAATGGTTACTAATACACTGATCGTGAAATTGTTGATTAGCTGATATGAGCGCGCACATAAATATCTGAAAAATAAAGTAAATTAATTTAAACTCACGGTACGCTTAACATTTTCACAGGAAATGTCTCCTTCTATTCTCTTTGTCGATGATGACAGAGACCTCGTTACGACCTCCAGCAGGTTAATCGAGCTCATTAAAAGAGACACAGAGCCAGCATTCACCGGAACAGAGGCAATCGAGAAAATAAGACACGGTAACTATTGCCTACTCATACTCGATATTAAACTTCCAGATATAAGTGGAATTGAAGTAGTGAAGAGAATACGGGAATTCAACAAGAAGATAAAAATCGTCCTGATAACCGGTCACCCAGAGTTCAAAGACGCGATCGATTCACTAGAGTATAACATAGAGGAAATCCTCCTCAAACCAATAGCACCCAGCGAATTACTTAGAGTCGTCAACGAGTACACGGGCCCAATCTCGGAGTAGGAGTCGAAAAAACTCGCGCGCGCGTACTCCCAGATAGCCTTCGGGCGTCAGTGGCGGCTCCTCCGGTTGCTCGACCACTAGGCATAGGTAGAACTCACCGTTGATGTAGAGCAGGTCGGCTTGGCCTCTGATCCTCCTCTGGCTGAGCATCGCGTAGCCGCCGACACGTAGGGGAACCACGACCCGTCCCTCAAGGGTGCTGAGGCTCACCTCATCAAGTCCATGGAGGCGCATAATCCTCTCATCGTAGGTTATGGCCCCGTAGGGGTTGAACAAGTGTAGACGCCTTCGCTCCGTCTTGTAGCTGTCAACGACTTTGCCGATGGCGCGTATAGCTAGTTGTGCGGGTAGCTGGTACTGCTCCCTGATATGGTAGTAGAGTCTGTGGTGGAGTCTGTATTGGTTGAAGGTCTTGGATTCGTAGGCTACTTTGGATATGTCGTCGCAGGCTTGGTTGAAGGTCTCCATTGTTCTAATTAGCTTCAACCTCTGCTCAATAGTAGGCTGTAGCTTAACCTTCAACGTCAGAAGCATTTGATACTTGATTCAATCTCTCAATGTTTAAACTATCCACATTCACTACTTTCAGTTACCTCCAATTCCTCCCACGTCTAAAGACGTGGGCTTCCTTGGAGAACGGATCGTGAATCGAACTACTAACATACTACCTAAGCAAAATCAGTACAAATAGCGTGGCACATAAATGGCACCGACCAACAGGCTCATCGCTCTAATCAAAGGCTGGATAGACTTCCTCCGTAGACAAGAGAGCAGCTTCAAAGTCAACATCCTCCGTAACTTCGCGCAACGCTTCGCCGCAAACCTCACCTACCAATACCAGCCAATCTACCTCACGAGCCTGGGAGCCTCAGCGCTAACACTCGGTTATCTGAACAGCGTCTCGGGCCTCGTGAACACAATACTTTCCGTACCTATCGGCTTCGCTGCGGACCGACTCGGCATTAAAAAAGTACTCATAGCATACATGCTAATCTCCATCACGAGTGCGGCAATATTCGCGTTCTCAGGCGGTTGGGAGATGGCCGCGGTAGCACTCGTCCTCTCTGGATCTGTCTGGATTCTGGACCGCACAGTCTGCCCAATGATCTGTGGCGCTCTTCCCAGCTCTGAGCGAGTCACAGGCATGGGGATCTGCGACACAATATCCTTCTTCCCACAACTCATAGCCCCCATAGTCGGCGCCACACTCATCACATACTTCGGGGGAATGAACCCACAGGGCATACGCCCCCTCTTCTACCTACAGGTAGCCGGCTTACTGGTCGCGCTCGCCATTCTCGTGTTCTGGTTCAAAAACCCCCAAGCAATCAAAACAACCCAGAAGAGCAACCTTATCGAAGGTTTCAGAGCAATCTTCAGAGAGGGGAGGCTAATTAAACGCTGGCTAGTTCTAGTCGTGTTAGCAGCCTTCCCGCAGCAAGTAGCATTCTACACGACGCTCTTCGCCGCACAAGTCCGAGGCGCAGACCCATTCATCATCGGCGGCATGAGCGCAGCCGGCACAGTAGTATTCGTCTTCTTCGCGATCCCACTCGCACACATGTCCGACAAATACGGACGCAAAAAGATCGCCGTCCTATCCGCCTCAATAACCGTATTATCATACATAGTACTCATCACAGCTCCAAACAACCTCATCCTGCTACTTGCAGGATTCCTCAACGGATTCAACATGTCGTTCACCCAGAACCTGATGGCTATCTCAGCCGACCTCGTCCCAGTGCAGCGCCTCGGAAGCTGGATAGGCCTACAAGGTTTCTTCAGAGGCATCATTAGCATCGCTTCACCCATAATCTGTGGTTATCTCTGGTCCTACGTCATGCCTCAGGGAGTCTTTTACTTATTGTCAACAACACAAATACTCGCAATAATCATGCTTCTACTAGTTCCAACGGAAGTAACCAGGTAGCTTCAATCAGTATGGGTAGACTGCAAATATTCAACCAATTCCCAGAATATTCCTACAGACTAGGCGTCATTCAATGGTCTACCAAATCCCCATGAAACATGAACGAACTCGACGCCGGCGAGCTTCGCAGCAGTCTCATCACCCTCAGTGTCTCCAATGTACACTGCGCGCGTGCTAACCAGATGCATTTGCACGCCTAACTTTCCTCCTCACACGCTTTTAGCAGATACAGTTCTGCAGTTCGCATATTTTCACTCGATTAGTATTAATCCGAAGAAACTTCCTTGACTTTCTTTGTTATTTAAAACGTTAATACTGAAACCATTTCTTCTAACAGTTTCATAAACATCAATTCCAGCCCCCTCCATAGAAGGCCTAGCTTGTGTTGGGTGAACACAAGTTTTCAAGTTACATTTTTCACACAGCCCACAGCTTCCTCCCTTAAAACTAAAGGATTTATATCTTCCATCCAGAAATAGTGCCTTCTCAATTTCTGGGGCAGTTTTTTTCGCATCAGTTATAGATTTAAACTTCACTAATAATGCGTAACTGTAGTCGTCTATGATTTTCTGGGTTTCCTCAGCTGTGGGTGAAAAGGGGGGACAGCAAAGGTTTGTCCCGTAGTTGCTACAACCATATTGACAGCGTAATCTAGTCCAAGCCGCAGTTTTTATTGAGGAGGCAGGAATTATCTTCGCTTCTAATGCTCCTTTTTCAAGAGCGAGTTTAATATAGCTAAAGTATTGCTTTTTATCAGCTACATTGGGAGCCATGGTTCTAGTCAATTAAACTTGTTTTAAAGCCTTTTTTTATATTCCCGCGACGTCAGTAGTGCGATGTAAACGATGTTAACTACAAATTTTTTTTACTCGCACATATTACACGCGTCAATAATCGTCGATTCTCAATAAAAGTTATATCTCATTCACCCTGAAGCCGAGGCGATGCGCTGAAACTCGGAGCACACGCGGTTAACCTAAAATTTTATCCTCAGCATCACCTAATACTCAACGTGATTAAATATTTCGCATACGCACGATAGAACACACTCACATACACAAATCCCTCATCCGATTCGATATGAGGTCTTTCCAAATTGATAAAACGCACACTTAATATGAACACTCATTATTTACCCTTAAGCAATCATTTACCTTTAAAATACCTAAAAAAAGTCTTACAATAATAGGGAACATCTCCTTCACATCTTCAAGGGATATATATTGAATAGAATGGATTGAGTCAACATTTCCATTATACTTTAAAACCCCTTGACCTGAAGCCTGAAGATTCTTCACCCAGTCAACATTCCTTCCATATGTTAGAGCAAACACATAGCCATCTGAGGTTGGAAAGGCAAGTATCGGCGTCTTATATTGATGACCAGATACTCTTCCACGGTGTTCTACTATCGCAAATGGGGGAATCCATCCGGCGAAGAGAACGAAGAACCGATTAGTGATATGCTTGTTGAATATGGTGATTGATTTGGGTATAGGCATACTTCTGATTAAAATTTAAGGAAGCAGATAAGATTATAGCCCCTATAACCTAAAAAATTATGTCTGCTTCTTCCCTTCAACGTACACATTTACATTTTGAGTGTTTTTGTTTCTACCTGTAAGAGACCAGACGATTGAAAATACTAGCCAAGCGATGAACCCATACACAACACCATTTAGCACAGAGATGATCAGAGTAGTAGCAGGGATGCCAAGAACTGGGTAATTCGTACTTGGGACATTAAGCATTCCATAGATTGTACTCCCAGGGGGAAGAGATGTATTGCCCAGTGTTACTAAGACGCCTAGAACAAATACGACTAGGAAAACAATTGCACCTTTCATAACATTACCAAAAAAAAGACTACTAAATAGAGCAATATAAATTATTTGAATCATGATTTTAAATTAATGAGTCATGGGTGTGCCCAACAAACGAAACAGTCGATCACGATCCGTTCCCCAAGGAAGCCCACGGCTTTAGCCGTGGGAGGAATTGGGTAGCTGAAAGTAGTGAATGTGGATAGTTTAAACATTGAGAGTTTGAATCAAGTATCAAATGCTTCTGACGTTGAAGGTTAAGCTCCAGCCTACTATTGAGCAGAGGCAGAAGCTACTCAGGACCATGGAGACCTTCAACCAAGCCTGCGACGACATCTCCAAGATAGCCATCGAATCCAAGACCTTCAACAAATACAAGCTACAGCACCAACATTACTACCGAATCAGGGAACAGTACAAGCTACCCGCGCAGTTAGCCATCAGAGCCATAAGCAAGGTAGTTGAAAGCTACAGAGTCGAGAGACGACACCTACACGCATTCGATCCTCATGGCGCAATCGTCTACGACCAGAGGATAATGAGCTTCAAAGGACTCGATAAGGTGAGCCTAGCATCCCTTGAGGGAAGGGAGACATTACCTATTCTGACTGGAAGCTATGCGAGGCTCGACCAGCGTAGAATCCGGGGACAAGCTGATCTTCTCCTCATCAAAGGCGAGTTCTACCTGTGCCTCGTCGCTGAGCAGTCGGAGGAGCCACCCCTGACGCCTGAAGGCTACCTAGGCGTGGACCTTGGAATCGTTAAGCTGGCGACGACGAGCGACGGTGTATCCTACTCTGGTGATGAGGTTGAGTCCGTGAGGGTGCGTTACGCTGGGTTGAAGGGTGAGCTTCAGAGGGTTGGATCGGAGAGCGCGAAGAGGCATCTGAGGAGGCTGTCGGGGAGGGAGAGGAGGTTCAAGAGACAGGTAAACCATAAGAT
>JBGPRA010000149.1:0-5648 GCA_041489375.1 Bathyarchaeia archaeon
ATCTGGTACGACTTATAGTTTTCTCGCGTTCTCAAAATTCGAGGATAGGAAGTTGAGTGAGTTGAAGTTATATCCAGTTACATTGGGTCCTGAGAGGCATCGAATCTACTGTGGTTATCCGAGGCTGGCAACTGGGGATCTGGGGAAGAAGATCATTGGGATGTTGGCTAAGTTGTCCTTACCTTTTGGAACCCACATCGATTATGAAGACGGCATTGGTGTAGTGAAATTCAAGGATAGGTTATAGCCCGCACTAGTTTGTTTAGAAATTCTCTAGCCTCGACAATTTTAAAATGTCTACTCTCCCAATAATCTTGTTAGCTGTGTTAAAGGCTGATTGAGGTCATACATGCGACGAAGTCATCGTCGATGATGCCCTTTGCGATAGTTAAGATCCTACTGCCTTTGAGTGCAATTACGATATCTTTGGAAACTATTGCTAAAAAGGATGAGAGTTTTGTAGGAAAGCTCAGCAGAGCTCGTATTTTTAATGCATGTTCTCAAGCTCGAGCTATTATCTAAGAAAAATGAGGAAAGAAAAAAGGGATAGGGTGAGTTTATGTTGTCGCTGGTTTGTTCTTCTTCATCAGGTCGTAGCCAATCATCGTACCGAGCATTATCAGTGCCATCACGATAAAGGCAGGATAAGCTTCTGGGAGATTTGGCGGGATACCGAGGAGGAATTGTGCGCGGCCTATAAACAAGCTGTACCTTGTGAGGACGGTGTAGCCGAAGGCAGAGCCGAAGCCCGCCATCATGGTGTATCTGGCGAGTTTGTCTACGTATTTCATGAAACCTGGCCTGCTGTCAGCGGATGTGAACCAGAAGTAAATTAGAACTGCTGGGGTCATGATGAACATGGCTATGTTGTTTATTGTTGTGGGCCAAATGCTAGTTGGTACCCACAGATTGAGTTGAGCCTGAGCTCGAATCTGGTCAAGGAACTGTGTGATCATAACGGTTCTCAGCGATGTACCTATGCCTGTGCCAACGATGATGGCTAGGGGCCATCTGTATATATAGAAGTACTTCTTTGAGAATCTAAAGTACCACATTATGCCGACGAGGAGCGCTAAGAGGTAGCCGAACATCATTATTCCGCTTTTCGACCATTGGCCTGCCCACTGGTCACGTACAAATAGCATGTTTTGTGCGACGCCGTATCCAACTGCTAAGCCGAGGAAAGTTGATTCGGATATTTGGTACCATGGGTTTTCTTTGTAGAGAATTGTGAAGATGCCTAGCGTGAAAAATACTCCCGCGTAGGTGCCTAGTAGTACTAAAAGGTCAACCATTTCAGCTCTTCCTCCCTCGTGTAGCGAAGTAGCCTACATTACCAAGTATTACGAGAAGTACTACCAGCAAATGAGACATTGATACTGCATCGACTCCTGCAATAGCTAATGCTGGGCGATTGATGAGTTTCTCATATTCAGCGGTTGAGGTTAAACCGGGTAGATTTGCGGCTAATTGACCTGACTGAAGATATGGTGCCATACCTGGAGCGGAGACTCCACTACAGCCAACGATTAGCTTTGTGCCGTAGGGTGTATTCCATTGCCGAAGCCACTCGCCTACGCCAGGTGTACCTGACTCGAAGCTGACAATGATGTCGACATCCTTTGCGGATTTTATGTTTTGCATAATTTCGTAGCTACCCGTGGGTTGACTGTTTATGTAATCTGAAGGGAATGTGTTTACCATGTCGTCTGCAAACGCTCTCATAGCTGTCTCTCCGCCAGGAGCATATCCGAGGTCTATCCAGTCTTTGCCGTATACTTTGCCGAATTTTGCTGGGTCGATCTGTTTTAAAAGTGTTTGATCAAAGACAAGTGCTCCATCGTTCCAGAAAGTGGCGACGATAATCTTGCAGTTCTTGGTCATTAAGTGGGAGAAGGTAGCAATCGTCATTGGGTAGAGTTCTGGGATAGATGCGATGCTGAACATACATGAGAAGACTACGACGCTTCCATCCGGTATGTCACTAACAGCTTTGTTCCAGGCTGTTGACTCTTTCTGTATGGGTACTGGTAATCCTAGTGGATATAATAGAGGGTATAGGACAAAGATCCATGCGAGTAGGTATATCCAACGCCTATCTATATTCTGGAGTTTTCCAATGAACGACATTTAATCTCCTCCTCCTCGCAGATAGCCTCTTTCCCTACCTAGCAAAGTCCTAACGGCTAGGGCGACTAAACCTAATGCACCTCCGATAGTAACGGCTCTATTCGTAGCCATGTTTGGAATATCGTAGATCCATTGGCCTACAGTTTTGACTACTGGCACAGTTGATGTAAAGAGAGGAGCATTGCTCATAACCATCAACAAACCAGCAACCAGAACGATAGTAGCCTCGATGTTTTTTGCTCTAAAGGACCTGTAGGCTGCAGACGTGATGAAAAAGGCGATTGTAGCGAATACAGTAGCTGATAATGGACTCTGGACATTGTTGAAGAGGAAAGTATAGACAGGATTATTGATGCCTAGCCCCATCTCTTTAAATGGAAGCCCGGCTATTGCCATGATTACACAAGTGGCAAGAACAATAATGCTGTAGTACCAGCCTTTACTTCTTTTTTGAACCGTTTTTCCATGAACTTGTATCAGGGATATTACACCAATAAAAATGCTCCAGGCAACAACTAAAAGCACCCACTGACTAGTAATGCCAGCTGCGCTCTCTATTGGGTCAACCAGTTTTGTATCCGATTCCCATCTAAAGTAGTAAGGAATTACCTGAAGTAGTGTAAAGATTATTGTCAAAGCTATTGGTATTTCGATTCTTCTAAGTATGTTTGACATTCACATCACCACCTCGTCAAGTCTACGAGAGCTTTGATACCCATCGTAGTAAGCAGACCACCTAGGATACCCAAGCCGACAGCTAACATCCTTCCAACGTCCTGTCCTGCAAGGCTCGCTATGAGGGCAGGTTCGCCGCTAAGATAGGCGCCAGCAGCATAGATCTCCTCACCGATTAGGCAATAGTCTGTTGAGACGAGGAAAAATGGTATCTGACTCGTCTGAGCAGTTCCTGAGATCTGCATTGCACCGACTGTTGCGCCGACTTCTGCTAGCTGCATCGACTCTGCCCAATAGGCGCCGATCATTATGTGCGCACCTGGCTTCTCCCTCATTAGGATACCCATGACGCTGCTTGAGTAGCCGAATTGCTGGTCACTGAGATACATTATGTCAGTACTGTGGTAATCCTCCGGCTTCCCAGCTAACCTGAATGCAGTTTCAACTATGTCCGCTGCTATAGGCCAAACCTCAGGCTGACGGATAGGTACTATTATTCTCGTACCTACCTCAGCACATTTCTTGGCAACATAGCTAAGGACGCTAAGTCCTGCGATGGTCTGTGGGCCTGTCGTAGAGTCTCTGAGATTTGCTATACCGTGGGCGGCCATGACCGGCCTTCCCATTTCGACAGAGCGACCTATCGCTTCATCTATGGCGTCGATGCCGGCGATACGTCGTACTTTGGGAACCTTGCCCTTCTCAGCTCTATTGATGAAGTAAGTTACTGCTGCCATGACAACTACAAGGCAGATGAGTCCGAAGATTCTACCTGCTATCAAATTTGGCAATCATTAAACCTCCGATTAGGCAAAAGTTAATCACTCTGTAACCGTATTTAAGATTTAATATTATAAAAACTAAAAAATACCAATATTTATTGAAAAATAACTATTTTTAATATATATTAATGATACTGACTTCCGATCAGTATTAAATTATTAAAAGTTAGTTTGGTGAAAAGGTTCAATTCAGTTTGACTACTTCATTGAGCCCATTCGCCTCATTCTCTAAGCCAAGCTTTTTCATTGTTTCCTTAGTGGGTATTCCTCGGTCGTCCCAGCCCCGCTTTTCGTAGTAGTAGCTTAGGAGTGTATCGTACTTCAACTTGTCGAGCTTCTTCCCAGTTAGATGTCCCTGCGTGAGAGGTTCCTTAAACCATCGCTCAGGTGGATAATCCATTTTGCGATCCCACTTCCCCTCGAATTCCCTTACCCAGAAGGCGCGTATGAGGGCGTAGACCCTGTCGCCCAGCGCCCACATATCGTCGAGGCTCCACTTGAGGCCAGTCGCCGCTTCCATGTACTTGGGGTAGTGGTCAACCTCGAAGCCGAGCTCTATCCAGGGGAACCTACAGGCGACGAGGCACTCGAACATGCCTCCGCGGATGCGCTGGAACTCAATTACCTTATCCGCCTTCGCTGGGCCATACTCCTCCCGAGTACCGCTGCTTATCTCCCAGCTTATGACCCAGGCGTCCTTGTGGTGGGCGCCTATGGGGCTTGTGCCGAAGCTGAGGCTCATGCCGGGGCAGAGGTGGCAGTCGTAAGCGCTGCACTCGAGACCCTTTACCTGCATAGCAAAGTCCATTGAGCCTTTACCGATCTTCTCAGCTGCGGCTTTCGTGCCCATCCCGAAGAGGGCACCGTGGCCACGCATGAAGGACATGTCCTCGATGAGCTTCTGGGAACCCTCGAAGTCGCCCCAGCCGAGCTTGAGACCCTTCACCAGCTTCTTCTCGCTGCACTCCATTGCGAACCCAATGGCGCTGCCCGCACTGATTGTGTCAAGGCCAAGCATGTCGCACATCCGGTTAAGGCGCCCGACCTGCTTGAGGTCTCCGACGCCGATGTTGCTGCCCAGCATAACTACGTTCTCGTAGTCGAGCTCGCTCTCCTCACCGTTAGTGTCTAGTATGACGTTCCCGCAGATCATGTTACAATTTGGGCAGCCACGTTGCTTGATGGTTGTCGCCTCCATGGTGTTGCCGTCGATCTCTTTGCTGTGGTCGAAGACGCCTTCTCTAAAGTTGTATGTCGGCAGGGTCGAGGCAGCCTGGCACCACTCGACGGTTGACATTGTGCCTTGAGCCTTCCAGTGTTTGTAGTTTGGTCTCTTTAGGAGATCCTGAAAGCCCTCTCTACCCATCTTCTGAAGAGCTTCCTTATCGGCTACAGGTATCTCTCCCGTGCCCTTGATGATGACCGCCTTGAGGTTCTTGCTACCCATGACGGCGCCCATACCAGGACGCCCTCCAGCTCGCCCCTCTTGGCATACTACGGTGGAGATACGGCATAGGTTCTCACCGCTCTGGCCGATAGTTAGTACACCTGCCGTTGCTCCATGTTCCTTCTTCAAAATCGTCTCTGTCTCATAGCTGTCTTTGCCCCAGAGGTCCGCGGCGCTTTTCAACTCGACTTTATCGTCATTTATCCAGAGGTAACTCGACTTCTTCGCTTTGCCCGTCACGACTATTCCATCGAGGCCGGCCTTTCTGAGGTTGGGAGCAGCCATGGTTCCTAGGTTGCCATCACCATAGCCACCTGTGAGGGGGCTCTTGGCGGCGACGACCATCTTACCACTGTTGACTGTCGGCAGGCCCGCGTAGAGGCCGCCTGTGAAGATGAGGATGTTATCGGGGCCAAGGGGATCGGTCCCTGGTTTGAGTTCGTCCCAGAGAAGCTTCACGGCAAGGCCGCGGCCGCCAACGAACTTCCGTGCGAGTTCTTCTGAATACTCAGTATGGACCGCCTTACCCTTTGTTAAGTCGACTCTGAGGAGTCGTCCCGTCCATCCCTTCAAAAGGCATACACCTGATAACTGTAAAAGCTAAAGACTGATAA
>JBGPRA010000150.1:0-5613 GCA_041489375.1 Bathyarchaeia archaeon
AAAGTTTTGATGAGCCTAAAAAGACCCGAGAACGAGTGTAGTGACCCAGACTGCCCATTCCATGGCTCCCTAGCGGTGAGGGGGCGGGTATTGGACGGTGTGGTGGTTAGCGACAGAATGTCGAAATCCGTCGTTATCCGCATCAATTACACCAGATTCAACAGGAAATACGAGCGCTACGCGCGAGCGAGCAGCCGCATCACCGCACACAACCCTCCGTGCATAAACGCAAAGAAGGGTGAGAGAGTCCGCGTCGCCGAGTGCAGACCACTCAGCAAGACAAAGTCCTTTTGCGTCGTGGAAAAACTAGCTGAGGAGGCGTAACTGGATGAGTAAAAGGATGAAGAGGAGAATTGCACCTCGGCGCAAAATAAGCGGAGGCCTAACTTCAGGTTCCGTCTTTATCTGCGCTGACAACAGTGGTGCACGTGTACTACGTCTCATCCAGGTGCTTGGCTATAAGGGTCGACGACGGAGACTCTGTATAGCTAGCGTCGGCGATTTAATTATGGTTAGCTGTCGCGAAGGGACCCCCGAGATGAGGAGGCAGATGTTCAACGCAGTCATCGTCCGCCAGAGGAAACCCTACCTGAGAAAGGATGGTACCTGGATTCAGTTCGAGGACAATGCGGCTGTTATTTTAACCCCCGAGGGAACCCTCAGGGGCTCAGACGTGAAGGGACCAGTTGCTAAGGAGGCAGTAGAACGCTTCGCCCGCCTCGGAACTACTGCGAGGATGGTAGTCTAAATGAATAAGGTAGGCAATACGAAACCCTCCACGGTGAGGAAACAGCAAAAAAACGCTCCTATACAGATCAGGAGACGATACATCTCTGCACCACTCTCACCTAACCTTAAATCACAGTACGGCGCAAGGACGATGGCCGTTGTGGAGAACGATACAGTCTCTGTAACGAAGGGCGACAGAAAACTCACAGAGGGTAAGGTCATCAGGGTCAACACAAAGAACTCTAAGGTCTACATAGAGGGAGTGACCAGGACTCGCCTAGACGGCTCGACTGTTCAGATCCCAATACGCGCCGAGAATGTAATGATCACGAAGCTCAACCTCGATGACGGCTGGAGAAAGAAGATCATCGAGAGAAAGGGCTTCAAGGTTAAGGAGGAGTAGAATTGGGTAGAAAAGGACCAACAAGACACATGAAGAGGCAGCAGGCACCTACGTTCTGGACCATCCGCAGGAAAGAGAACGTCTGGTCCATAAACACGAGCCCAGGCCCACATAACTTCGGTAATTCGATCCCCATAACAATTCTACTCCGCGACATGTTAGGCTACGCTTCAACCCGTAGGGAAGCCTCCATGATAGCCAAACAGGGTAAGATAAAGATCGACGGGAAGCCACGCCTCAACGAAAAATTCCCAGTTGGTTTAATGGACGTAGTCTCTTTACCAGACGCTGGCGAGAACTATCGTATCCTACCTGCGAAGGGGGGACGCTTAACCTTACACCTGATCAAGGGCGAAGAGACAAGCTTCAAACTCTGTAGGGTCATCGGTAAAACGACGCTCAGAAACAACATCACCCAACTCAGACTCCACGACGGGAGGACACTCAACGTCCCAACTGAGAGCCCATATAAGGTGAACGACACTTTGAAAATCAAGGTTCCATCGCAACAGATCGTAGATCATATCCCATTCAAGGATCAATTGCAAGTTGTCATCACAGGTGGAAATTCCCAGGGAGAAACTGGGATAATAATCGGCTTCGGTGATGAGCCGGGCTGGAAGAAGACAGCGACTGTACGGACGCCAAAGGGAGAGGACATACGCACCTTAACAAAGTACGTCTTCCCTATCGGGACAACGCAGTCTCTGATATCACTACCGGAGAGTCAATAATATGTCAACCGAAATCGTAGAGACCAACCCCATGAGGGCTCTAAGGATCGGTAAGGTCGTGGTCAATATCAGTGTAGGCGCCTCGGGCGACCCCCTAGACCATGCACAAACCATCATGGAGCAACTTACAGGGCAAAAACCCTGCCAACGCCTCGCGAAGCAGACTATCAGGGGCTTCAACATAAGGAAGAGAGAACCCATCGCCTGCATGGTTACGCTCCGTGGAGAGAAAGCAGAGGCTTTTCTCGGAAAGGCGTTCGTAGCAGTAAGTAAAAAGATCAACCCACACAGCTTCGACAAGTGGGGTAACTTCGCCTTCGGCATAAAGGAGCACATAGATATTCCAGGCACCAGATATGATCCCAACCTAGGAATCACAGGTTTGGACGTGATGGTGACAGTCGAGCGCCCAGGGTATCATATAGACGAGAAGAAACACGCCAGGGGAAAAGTCGGGAGCAACCAAACGGTAACACCTGAAGAGTCCATGGTGTTCATAAAAACAAAGTTTGGCATCGAGGTGGTTGTAGCCAATGAGTGAGCAGAAGAAACGTACCACAGGACCTGGCAGAAGGGCATGTATCAGATGTGGCACACACAATGGCCTCATCAGACGCTACGGCCTTAACATCTGCAGGAAATGCTTCAGAGAAGTAGCCCCCTCGATGGGGTTCAAAAAATATAGGTGAAATGAATGGACCCACTAGTCAACGCGCTTAACACAATAATGAACCACGAGGGCAGGCGCAAGAAAGAGTGTATAATCACACCAGCCTCCGGCCTCGTAGGAAGAGTCCTCCGACTCATACAGCAGAAAGGTTACATAGGCGAGATCGAGTTCATCGACGACGGCAGACAAGGCAAGTTCCGCGTGCAGCTATTCGGCCGCATCAACGAGTGTCAGGCAATTCAACCCAGGTACGCCACCAAGGTCAAAGAAATGGAGAAATGG
The DNA here is from genome assembly GCA_041489375.1 of Bathyarchaeia archaeon. Taxonomy (GTDB): domain Archaea; phylum Thermoproteota; class Bathyarchaeia; order TCS64; family TCS64; genus UBA8941. The sequence goes on from JBGPRA010000150.1 coordinate 2,819, forward strand.
GAGAAACGCTTCCTCCCCAGTCGAGACCTCGGAGCAGTCATACTATCAACCCCAAAGGGCGTCATCGACCACCGACAAGCCAAGGAACTCAACGTCGGCGGTGTCGTGATAGCCTACGTCTACTAAGGTGAACAGGTGTGTCAGTACAGATAGTTGAGAACACCGTCGGGATACCGGAGAACGTCCAACTCACCCTAGAAGGTAGAAAGATAACAGTGCAAGGTCCCAAGGGAAAGCTCGTCAAGGACTTCACCCACACAAAACTCAATATGATTAAAGATGGTAACATACTCAGACTGAGCATTGAGAACCCACGTAGGACAGAAGCGGCTCTCGTCGGGACAATCAGCGCACACGTAAATAACATGATCAAAGGCGTCTCACAGGGCTTTGTCTACAAAATGAAGATCGTCTTCGTCCACTTCCCTACATCTGTAAAGGTCGTCGAAAAGGAAGTACACATTGAAAATTTCATCGGCGAAAGAAAGGCTCGTATAGCTCCTATACTCGGAAACACTAAAGTTACTGTAAAGCAAGACGATGTAATAATCGAAGGCATAGATATCGACGAAGTAAGCCAGACGGCGGCAAACATTCAGACCAGGACAAGGATACGCAACAAGGACCTGAGAAAGTTCCTTGACGGTATCTACGTCTACAGCAAGGAGTAAATGAACTATGAGCGACACCGAAAAGAGACGACTACTCAAGGTCAGAAAAAAACTCAATCAGAACAGGCCAAAGTTCAATGCCTTCGAGTCATGGCGCTTCGTAAAGATTAAGCCTCGCTGGAGAAAACCCCGTGGCATCGATAACAAGATGCGGACAAACGAAAAAGGTTGGCCAAAGGTCGCTAATATCGGATGGGGAGGTCCAGCAGCCGTTCGTGGCCTTCACCCAACAGGCAAGGAAGAGGTGCTAATCAGCAATGTCAACGACCTAAAAACCATCAATAACGATATTCAGGTAGCCAGGATAAGTAGAACTGTTGGAGGAAAAAAGAGGACGCAGATACTTGAGGAGGCCGAGAAACTCGGTGTAAAGATCCTCAACGCTGGAGCTAAGCCGAAACCTTCCGATTTCGAGAAACTGGAGGAGGAAAAGAAATGAACCTCACCAACCAGAGGCGTCTAGCCGCTTCACTACTAGAGATAGGGGTGAATCGCGTCTGGATCGACCCCGAGAAGATTGAGGACGTCGAAAGCGCCATAACCAGAGATGAGATACGAAAATTCATCAAAGAGGGTGCAATCAAAGCACTTCCCGAGAAAAGTACAAGCCGCGGACGTGCAAGGATCCTAGCCCAGAAGAAGCGCACTGGTCGAAGGATCGGAATGGGCACTAAGAAGGGTAAGAAATACGCTGAAGTCTCTGAGAAGACTCGATGGATGCACCGTATAAGAGCACTGAGGAGGAAACTAACTGAACTCCGCGACCAACGCATAATCACTGTTAGCACATATCGCAACCTCTACATGAAAGCAAAAGGTGGAGAGTTCCGTAGTCTGGCAGAGTTAGAAAGACACATTAATGAGCAAAAGCTAAGGAGGCGAAGTTTTGGCTAAAAATGCACACTACAGAGTCGCCTATAGGCGGAGAAGGGAAAATAAAACCGACTACCAATCGAGGAGAATACTTGCCGTCTCAGAGAATCCTCGTTTCGTTGTGAGGGTTTCCAACAAGGGCATACTGGCTCAAATCGTGAAAGCGGAGATAATAGGCGACAAGGTACTAACACAAGCCACCTCAAACGAGCTCATCACAAAATACGGCTGGCAAGCGAGCGGTAAAAGCATACCCGCATCATACCTTCTAGGTCTGATAGCTGGCCATAAGGCAGTTAAAGAAGGAATCAAGACCGCGTATCTTGACCTCGGCCTCAAAAGGCCTACCAAGGGCTCTAAGATATTCGCAGTCGTTAAAGGCGCCATCGACTCGGGACTCAACATCCCATGCGACAGCGATATAATTCCCCCACCCGAGAGAATAAACGGCGGACATATCGTAAACTACGCGCAGGTCGTCGACCCGGAGCTATATGAGAAGAATTTCTCCGTATACCTGAGGAAAGGTCTGAGACCTGAGTCACTTCCCGAACACTTCGAGGAGATTAAGAAGAAGATCCAGGAGGACTGGTCACAATGAGCAGAGAACACGATAGAGAAGGTCCCTCACTAGAGGAATGGGTACCCAAAACACAGTTAGGCAAGATGGTCAAAGAAGGCCAGATTACCTCCATCCAGGACATATTCCGCGAGGGCTACAAGATCAGAGAAGTCGAGATTATCGACTCCCTCGTCCAGGATCTTAAAGACGAAGTCATCGATATTACCATGGTCCAGAAGCAGACAGACGCTGGCGAGAACTCCAGATTCCGCGCAGTCGTTGCTGTCGGCAATGGCAACGGACTCATCGGCTTAGGCACAGGCAAAGCGAAACGCGTTCGTAACGCCATCGAGAAGGGAATACGAATAGCGAAGCTCAACCTCTACATGATTAAGAGAGGCTGTGGCAGCTGGGAATGTGGGTGCGGTGAGAACCACTCCCTACCATTCCGAGTCAACGGTAAAGCGGGGAGCGTTGTCCTATCACTTCTACCCGGGCCTCAAGGTCTTGGATTAGTAGTTGGTGACACAGCCAAGGTCGTCCTCCAGTTAGCTGGAATCAAGGACTGCTGGTCCAAGGCAACGGGCACAACGACAACGACTACCTCATTCGCATTCGCTGCTTTTGATGCCCTAAAACAAACTGTAAAGATCATGACTCCCCAGGAGTGGGCGATGTAAAATGTCTGG
>JBGPRA010000151.1:0-5581 GCA_041489375.1 Bathyarchaeia archaeon
AATCCTTGATGACCTCGCAGCCGATGTCGGTGTAAGTGCGGCTCATTTACAGAGAACCTTCAAGCAGGTTATGGGTATGACTCCCCGTCAATATCAGGAAGCTTGTAGGGTGGAGCGACTCAAATTCAGGCTTAAACAGGGGGAACCCGTCACCAGAGCGGTCTATGGTGTCGGTTACGGTTCAACTAGTTGGCTCTATAAGGACGCTAACGCCAAGCTTGGTATGACTCCTGGCGCCTACCGGAGGGCTGGCGAGGGGATGAAGATCGATTATAGAGTTGTAGACTCCCCTTTAGGTAGGCTTCTAGTCGCTCGGACAAGCCACGGCGTCTGTCACCTCAGCCTCGGAGACGGAGATGAGAGCCAAGTAGAAGCTCTAATCCATGAGTATCCAGCTGCAGAGATAACAAGGGAGGAGGGGGAGCCAGATCCGTGGACCCTTGAGGTCCTTGACTATCTGGCTGGCAGGGTGACCCAGCTCGGGGATATTCCCCTCGACGTTGCGGGGACGGTCTTCCAGCGCCGGGTATGGAGGGAGCTTCAAGCTATCCCAAGGGGTTCCACCCGGTCCTACGAGGACGTTGCCCGTTCTATAGGGCAGCCTAAAGCGGCGAGGGCTGTCAGTAGGGCTTGCGCCACGAATCCCGTGTCTCTAATTATTCCTTGTCACCGAGTAGTAAGGAAGGGGGGCGATCTGGGAGGTTATAGGTGGGGGATAGAGAGGAAAAGAAACCTTCTCAAAGCCGAGGCATCTCCTTCCACAGGAGAGCGAGAAGAACTCTGAGAGATTCTTTTTATGATCGGACAAGCGTTCTCACAAAGGCGGTGGGAAGCATCTACTTCCTCACGTACTTCGTTGCCCTCGCTTAACCTCAAGCTGGCGGAGACGTTCATAGAGCACCACGGCTGCGCTGACGCCGACGTTAAGACTAGAGACGTGGCCATGCATCGGTATCCTGACGATAGAGTCGCATTTGTTTAGGAGCGTGGGGCTTATACCCTCCCCCTCCCCGCCGAGTACGAGGGCCACAGCGCCTGTCAGGTCCTCCTCCCAAAGGTCATGGTCCCCTGAAGCGTCTACAGCGACGAGTTTGAAGCCCTCGTCTTTGAGGAGCTTTACAGCAGGGTATATGTTCTCCCTAGCCACTGGGACGTGTGCCCCACCACCCATGCTGACTCGGAGAACGGTGGGCGTCAAACCAACCCCTTCCTTCTTAGGAATAAGGACCGCGTCCACCCCCGTTGCGTCTGATGTGCGGAGGATGCTGCCCAGGTTCTGGGGGTCCTGCACCCCATCGAGGATTATTACACAGGGCTCCCTTCCCGCTTTCTCAACGACTCGGTTCAGAGCGATGTAGCCAGGTGCCTCTACGAGGGCGATCACTCCCTGGTGGTGCCTCGTCTCTGACATCTTATCCAATACCATTTTTTCAACAAACTCTACGGGCACCCCCCTCCCCTTAGCGAGGCCTACAATCTCCTTCACTTTAGGATCACTCGTAGACCCCTCAACAACCAGCAGTTTCCGGATCCCGCCCTGCTTTAACGTCTCTAGGACTGGGTTTCGTCCCTCAACCTGAGCCATACGAATATCAACCATGAAGAGCTTGCAACCAGTAAAAGACTACCGTGGCGAGGATTAAAACAAATTTTAGTATTTAGCATCACTTAGGCCACTACTTCTCCTTCGTGAAGTACTGGTATACGTTTCTACTGATCCTCGCGATGGTTTCTTCAGCAGCGTAGACGTCGGGCGCTCCCTTCGTGAAGCAACTTATGCAGTACTTCTCCCCCGTCTTGAGGATCGTGATGACCCCCACGTCGTTCCTGATACCCGGTAGGCTCCCCGTCTTCCTGTTCATCCTCACGCTCTCAGCGGGGAGGTATTTTGGTACCCTGTATTCTCCCGTCTGGCACTTTTCCATAGTGGTGAGGATCGCGTCGCAGCCTACACGCCCTGCTGCCTTCCCCTCAACTATTAAACCTAGTAGCTTGTTCATCTCGAGCGGCGTCGTTACGTCATTCTTATCCGTTCCTAAGCTCCAAGAGCCCTTGTTTATTCCGGATTTTGCCAATTGAAGATAGTGACTTAATGTCTTCTCCTCCTCCGGGAGGTCATTAGCGCCGACGAGGTCGAAGAGTAGGTCACGGCAGTCAGCGACCACCGTTGTTTTGTTCAGTCCAAGCATCTGCATAGCGGCGTTGACGTTATCCTTCCCTACTCGCTCCACTATCAAGTCGGTCGCTGTGTTATCACTCAGGATCATCATCAATCTGCTCAGATCCTTTATCGTGACCTCGAGCCCCTCACTCAACTCCTTCAGGATACCAGAGCCGGGGACCTTCTCCGCCTCCTTTAACACTATCTTATCGTCTAGACTCAACCTCCCGGCCTCAGCCTGCCTATAAAGCTCCACTATGACGGGAACCTTGAAGACACTCGCCGTAGGGAACAACGCATCACCGTTAAATGACGCCCCCTCCCCAGTCCCAAGATGCTTCACAGCGATACCGATCACCTTCTCGAAGCCAACCGTCTCCTTGACTATCTCGTCGTAAAGTGCCATGGCTATAGTACCTAACCCATGAGCTTAAACCCGCGCCCCCTTTCGAACACCTTTTCTTCATCCACCGCTGAGGAGGGATCAGTGAACAAGATGGTGGATGAGCCAGTTTATGAAGCTGAAGTAACTCATGTTGGAAAAGCGTGCAGCGCCGGCCACAAGGTCGGTGACAGATTCGAGATAAACACCCACAAAACGGGGGGCATCTGCGGCTACTGCTACCACGACTTATTCCCCACACTCATGAACTGCTGCTTCGGTGGCAAGATACCCTGGATCGATCCGAAAGAGTTCAATTACGAGTGCCCAGACAGGTGGAATGACGTAAAGTTCCGTGTCACACGCAAGAAGTAGTCCCTCGACAGTCTTAACAGCCCCAGACGCCCATAATTAACCGATAGGGATGAAGCCGAAGGTACTAGTCAGCTGCGGTAAACTCAATTTCCCGGAAGACGTCGCGGAGAAACTCGGACAACTTGCTGATGTTACATATGTTCAGGGTGACTACAAGAAGGAACTCTATGAGGCAAAGGCGATAATCGGCGGCGGGGACGTCGTTAACGATGCTTATCTTAATGGAGCCCCTAATCTGGGCATAGTCGCCCGATTCGGAGTCGGCTATGACACCGTCGACGTCGATGCCTGTACCCGCCACAGGGTTTACGCCTGCCACACACCTGATGTACTCAGCGAGGCTGTTGCAGACCTAACCTGGGCACTCATCCTCGGCTGGATGCGCCGCATCCCCGAGGCCGACAGTTATACACATAAGGAGTGGGGTAAGAAGCAGAAGGGATTCCCATTCGGCTGGGACATAAGAGGTAAGACCCTCGGGTTCCTCGGCCTTGGCCGCATAGGTGTCGAAGCGACGAAGCGCGGCAAGGGCTTCGGCGTCAAGATGATCTACTATGATGTAATACGAAGGCAGGACATCGAAGCACAGTATGGCATAGCATACGTCTCATTCGAGGAACTACTTAGGACATCAGATGTCCTCAGCGTCCACGTCCCACTACTTCCGACCACAAAGAGCATACTCAGTGCCAAGCAGTTCGAGATGATGAAGCCAACCGCCCTAGTCGTTAACACGAGCCGAGGCCCAGTCATCGACCAGAAGGCACTAACCGAGGCGCTCAAGTCGAAGAGGATAGCAGGCGCCGCCCTAGACGTATTCGAAGTAGAACCTGCTCCCCTCACCGAAGAACTACTCAAGCTGGATAACGTCCTCGTTACCCCCCACATTGCATCAGCGACTTGGGAAACCCGACGCAGGATGGCTGAGAGATGCGCCGAGAGCGTCAAGGCCTTCCTTGAGGGAAAGAGGCCACCTTTCACGGTGCCCGAGCAGAAGAACGTGACTTTCTAAAAAAAATGGGAAGGCAGCTACTTCGCTGCCTTGAATCTCTTCTCCACCGCTGTCCAGTTGATGATGCCCCAGAGGGCGTCGACGTAGGCGGCCCGGTTGTTTTGGTACTTGAGGTAATAGGCATGCTCCCAGACGTCTAAGACAAGGAGAGGGGCGACGCCCCAGATGGTGAGCTTCTGGTGGTTTTCAGTCTGCAGGACGAGCAGTTGACCAGAGGTATGGTCCCATACGAGTACTGCCCAGCCACTCCCCTCAACGGCTTTCGCGGCAGCCCCCATTTCGGCCTTGAGTTTGGCTAGATCACCGAAGTCGGCTTTCACCTGCTCAAGGAAGGCCCCCGAAGTGGGCTCTTTGCACTCCGCTTTAGGACTGAGGTTCTCCCAGTAGAGGTTGTGAAGGACGACGCCGCTTCCGTGGAAGGCGAGGTCCTTATCCAACGCCTTTATTGAGGCGTAGTCGCCCTTCTCCCGAGCTTCTACGATCTTCTTCAAGGTCCCGTTGAAACCCGCGACGTAGGCGTTGTGGTGTTTGTCGTGGTGTAGGGTGACCGTCCCCACATCTATGACGGGTTCAAGCGCCTCATAGGCATATGGTAGCTTTGGTAAGATGTATTCCTTCATCTAATCACTCCAGAAACAGTTGATCTTTAAACCTCGGATAAAATAAACCTTGGGTCGCGGGTTCCCAGAACGCTGATAAGGGCGTCGGGCGTGGATGTCTATTTGTCTCCGGTGGCGTGGTCTTGGAGGAGCTACTCTGGAACCTGACGGTGATGGGGGGTTGCTACGTCTACATCATCGCCCTCATCCTCGTCTCGCCGAGGCTCCCCCTCCCGAAGAAGGTCAGCCGGAAGGTCCTTCACTCAATGATCGGGAACCTACCTCTCATAATGCCATTCTTCACCTCGAGTATCTACCCCTTCCTAGTCGCCAGCCCATTCATCATCGTCACCCTACTCGCAACCCCCTACTCGCCCATAAAATTCGGCGAGAAGATGAAGGGACTCAGCGACCTCACCGAGGAGGGACACAGCATGGGCCTCGTCTTATACGCGGTGAGCTACACAGTCCTAGCCTACCTCTTCGGAGTCAGGCCCTACATAGTCGCTGCCGGCATCTTCCCGATGGCCTATGGGGACAGCCTCGCCGCCGTCTTCGGTGAGTACTATGGGAGACACAAGTACAAGGTCTTCGAGAGGAAGAGCATCGAGGGTAGCATCGGAATGTTCCTCGGCAGCTTCGTCAGCCTCGTTCTCGCCTTTCTCTACTTTGGCTTTTTTTACTCCTTCACGTTCAACCCCCTCGTCCCGGCAGCTGCTATTGCAGGGCTGGCGACTATCATCGAGGGAGTCTCCCCGAAGGGGTTCGATAACGTCGCTGTCCCCATAGTAAGCGCTGCTACATTTCTGCTCCTAACCGGAGGCACTTGAAGTCATGCTAATCGTCATTGATGGCCTCGACGCCTCTGGCAAGAGTACGCAGGCCGAGATGCTCGCTAAGTACTTGAAGATGAGGGGGAAGACATACGTCCTCAGGAGCCATCCGAGTGAGGATAACTTCTTCGGTGTCAAGGGGCGAGATTACCTATTCGTTGAGGGGAAAAAGGCGCACATCGCCGCGAGCCTCTTTTACCTCGTCGACGTCATCAGGAG
>JBGPRA010000152.1:0-5532 GCA_041489375.1 Bathyarchaeia archaeon
CATTGACGCTAAAGGCCTCATAGTTTCACCTGGCATCGTCGATATACACAGCCACAGCGACTACTCAATACTACAGAACCCCAGGGTCGACAGCTTCGTCCGACAGGGCATAACAACGGTCCTCAACGGGAACTGCGGCGGGTCTGCAGCGCCCTACACGAAGGAGACTCGCAGAATCATGGAGGAGATGATCGGTGTACCAATAGAGTGGCTGTCCATAGCAGAGTACCTTGATAAGATCGAGAAGAGCCGGATCGCCATCAACGTGGCTACATGTACTGGCCTAATGAACCTCCTGATCATGACGATGGGATATGACGCATGGGATAGACCACCAAGTAGGAAAGAGGTTAAGGAGATGGGAGCCATCCTGGAGCAGTCAATGAAGGATGGCAGCCTTGGGCTATCCTCGGGTCTCGAGTACGACCCACAGACCATGATAGCGACAAGAGACCTCATCGAACTATGTAGAGTCGTCGCTAAGAACGGCGGCCTCTACGCCACACATATTAGGAGCAGAGATGAGCAGGTGGAAGCAGCAGCCCGTGAAGCCATAGAGATAGGTGAAAAGTCGGGGGTATCAGTGGAGGGTGTACACTGGGGTGCCCGATTCCCCTCAGATGGTAAGGCGAAGCTCATCGTGGACATGGTCGTGGACGCGAGGCGGAGAGGAGTTGACATAGGCATCAATCAGGTCCCCTGGACAATGGATGAGGAGGGCGTCGGTTGGTGTGGCTGCTCCATGGTTGATCCCATCGCGTCTGGGTCAAAGTACACTCTGAGGGGCGGGGAGATCACAGCTGAGATGCTCAGGAACATGGAGGTGGTTAATTACCTGAGAAACGACCTGCACAACCGGCAGTACGGCCCAATCCTTGCTGCCAAGCGTGGGTTATTCGATTCCTGGGACAGGGTCCTCCTGGCACACTGTGAGCGGAGTCCACGGTACAATGGGTTGAGGATGAGTGAGGTAGGCAGGTTGATGGGGAAGGCGCCATTCGATGCACTGATAGATGTGCTTGTGGCCGAGGGAGACGAGTTCAAGCATGTCTGGGGAGCGGTCGGCATCACGAGCCTCTGGGACACGGAGTTCAGCCTACTGCATCCACTCTGCTCGGTGACCATCGATTCGAGTAACAGCTCCCTTGAAGGCCCCCTCTCAGAGTTGCCCATTAGAGAGGAAACCACGAGGGCCTTCGGGCAGTACCCCTACTTCTTCCATAGGTGGGTTGCTGATAAGCGGGTTCTGGGGTTGGAGGAGGCTGTCAGGAAGTGTACCGGCCTGCCAGCTCAGAGGATGCGGCTGATGGACAGGGGACTAATACGGCCTGGGATGTGGGCTGACATCATGATATGGAGCCTCGGGGACATAAGGAACAACTCCACTTGGGAGAAGCCAAGGGTATATCCTAGTGGGATAAGTAAGGTCCTCGTGAATGGGGAGTTGGTCATTGATGACAATGTACACAGTGGCGTATTACCAGGGAAGGTTATCAGGTTCAAAGATATGTAATGCACACGCGCGTAAAGTCTCAGTTAAAATGATAGGTTTTCTCAACACTCTCCGCGAGGCCCCTCAAATAACCTAACGCGAAGACTTTACCCAGCAGAAAATATCCCAGTCTGCCATCCTTGTATAACTCATCACCCTCCAACTTCGGAGCATGGTCGGGCCTAATCGGGCCCTCAAAACCGACCTCATAGTACGCTTTCATGGCTTCAAACATATCCGTAGGACCATCCCCGTGGAAGACCTCCTGGAATCGAGGAACGGCCCCACTCACGTCTCTAAAGTGTGCGAAGAAGATTTTACCCCTTTTACCGAAGTGGCGAATAGTCGAAGGTATGTTTACACCCATCTCAGCGAAGCAGCCCTGGCAGAACAGTAGGCCGATGTTAGGGCTCGGATAGATCTCAAGCATCTTGTCAAAAGCTTCGACGCTCCTGAGGACCCTAGCGAATCCCTGAATTGGCGATATCGGCGGATCATCCGGGTGAAGCGAAATCTTAACCCCAGCTGCCTCCGCTGTTGGCAGAATTCCTTCAAGGAAGTACCTCAGATTACTCCAAGTTTGTTCCTCGCTAACCACGCCATACTTGGGCGGCGCGTTCCTAACCAACTCGTAGTCAAAAGCCCGAGAAGTTGCGCCACCCCTCGTCACGGACTCAGAGGTAGTCATTATACTCTCCCAGCCAGGAGGCATATGCTGGGGCTTGATGGTTTTGATACCCGCTCTACCCAGGTTCTCAAGCGATCTACAGAAGTGCTCTAGCTGTTCCTCCCTCTCGGGCAGTCCCAACATTATCTTATCGATCTTCGGACCATCTTCGAGCGTATCGAGCCTCAGCCCGAACCCTTCTACACGCTTCTTCAAATCAACCAGATCTTGATACCCCCAAACCTCACCCCCCGTAGTTGGCCCGTGACCTATCACATCGGTGCAGCCAAGCTGCTTTACTAGGGTAAGGCTCCTTGTGGAGTAGCAGTCCCCGAAGACCTCGGCGAAACGCATCCTAACCAACATGTCAACCCCTAGCGGTCCTCAGCCACTTCTGGAAGTCGTCCTCCATCTCAGGTGTCCATGCTCTATCGATCTCACCCGGAGTGTATCGTCCTTCCCTGAGTCTCATTTTGCTAAAATCGTCTCGTAGTCGAATATCTTCGGATCTCTCCACGACCTCATTCGCCAGATGAGGGGGTACGAAGATTACCCCCGTTGGCGTGCCAAGCACCACATCTCCTGGCAGTACCGTGGCTTCCCCTACTCTGATTGGTGTATTTACTCCAATCAGCGTCATATCAGCGATTGCGGTTGGGTGTAAACCTCGGCAGAAGATGGTGAGATTCATCAACTTTGATACTCCCTGAAAATCTCGAATCCCCCCGTTAATCACCGCCCACGCCCCTGTTCTCGTCATCAGCGAGGTGGAGAGATTGTCGCCGACGAACGTTCCATCCTTAATCTTGCCAAAACAGTCGACGACCATAACATCGCCTCTCTGCAGAATGTCGATGACCCATGAGTTCTGACCACCTAGTCTATGCTCCGCTTTACCAAGGTCCTCGACTACCTCGTTCAAGTCGGGTCTACTTGGAACCATCACAGCGGTGACTGCTCGGCCTACGAGGATTCTATCGGGGTTGGTGGAAAGCCAGTCTCCCTCGAACTGGTTTCTGTAACCCTTGGCGTTCATCACGCCCCACGCCTCCTCAGTGGTGACAAGCCGCATGCGCTCGATTAATCCGTCGGGCACCTTAGGTCGGCCATCAATGAACCTCTCGAAGGGGTTTAACTTGGTGAGTTCTCTGATGGATTCGGGTGGGTTTACTATGTACATATCGTAATAGAGTTAGAGTCTGAGTTTAAGAAAACCGCGACGCGCGCGCGATTAGACGAAAGTGAGGATAAGATTATTACACATAAGATGAGGCTTATACCAAAGTAAATTTGGGTTAAGATTTTTCTAATCTCAGGTGGGGCCGAGGATAAGGCCGTGTTTCTGGTTGTGCGAGTGAATATGTGGTTAGCGTGACAAGGAAGACTTCGTTTTATAATTTCTTTTCCATATAGATATAATGAGGGCCCCCATCTGATTCAGTCCCAGGATACTTTCCTCTCTCCTTAAAGCCAGCGGATTTGTAAATATGGATGGCTGCTTTCAGAAAATATGCTGTATCTAGGCGGAGCGTTTTATATCCAAGCTCCTTGGCCTTGTCCATCAGCCTGGTCATCATCTCCTTGCCATAACCCTTCATCTGGAATTCGGGTCGAATAAACATGCGTTTTATCTCGCCTACGCCGTCCTCGAGCTTCCTGAGCGCCCCCATGCCAACCGCCTTGTCATCGACCATGAGCAGGTAGATCACTCCTTCGTAGGGTTTGATTGAGGCGAATTCTGGGAAAACACTCTTAACGTATTCCCGTGGATTCTTGACAAATCCGGTAGCGCCCAAGTTTTTTATGGCTGCATCTCTTAGGTATTCGAAGTACTCCACATTTAGTTGGAAGAACTCTTCCCTGTGGATTCTATCGTCATAAGGAATTAGGGAGGCCATTTTACTAAGAGAGTAACAGTCAATTAAGTTATTAATAATGTTGAAGACTCCACTTTGCGTTCATCGCGCACGCGCGATCTTCTTCATGTCTTCGGTGTTGCCCCCAATTCTCGGACTGCCGACTATTCCCAGGATCTTCAAATTAGTTCACGGTTGTGTATCAGGTGGAACTCAGGATAAGGCTATGGAGAGAGTTTACCGGTGTAATACCGCTATACCCGTTTGCGCGCGCGCTCGAATCTTAAATGCCCTTATCGGCTGCAGGTTCTCCAACTTCAGATAGATCTCTTGGGAGGCATCATCGCCATTGAAGCGTACGAGGGGCGTAGGCTGCAATTCTTCAGAAACGCGTGCCTGTGCAGCCCTTATCTCATCTAAACGCAATGGCTCATACTTTAACATAAAATACCAAACATAATTTGATTCAAGGAATAAATAAAGACTCAGCCGCGATGTTAAGCAGAGACTCACTATTTGCGTTCTCATGCACGCGCGCGCGATCAACGCGCCCCATCGGATCACAACAACCTTGAATTCAACGAACACAACAGGAATAGCAGGCGAGAAGAGATGAGTATCGAAGGATCCGACATCTACCAAGTGACCGAGTGCCCCATCCCATCAGCGTCCGGGAACCACCACGAGGGGCTGGATAATCTCCTGAGTCTGATGGGAAGCAACGGCTTAAAATTCTACAAGACACAGAAGGCGACGGACCTCGGCGGCGAAGACGGGCTAATCGGCAGATCCGATGTGGTCCTCCTGAAGGTCAACGCGCAGTGGAAGTACAAGGGCTGCACGAACTCAGACGTCGCCAGGGGGCTCGTCCAGAGGATCCTGGATCACCCCGACGGCTTCGAGGGAGAGGTAGTCTTCATCGAGAATGGACAGGGCGGCGGGAGCCTGGAATGCGCCTCCACGTGGGGTGGGCGATACCCGGACGCCGGCGTCCACGCGAACGCGGAGGACGAGAGCCACAGCTACTCATACATCGTCGACGAGGTATTCGCGGACAGCAGGGTGTCGAAGTATCTACTTGATCCGATCCGAGGGACCTTCATCTCCGGAGACGACCACGCGACCGACGGCTACAGGAAGCTGCATCCAGTATCGTACCCCTGCTTCACAACCGCGAAGGGCAACAGAGTCGAGCTGAGGGAGGGCATATGGAACGGAGAAGGCTACAACACGAACCTGAAACTCATCACGGTGCCGGTGCTCAAACACCACATGGGCTGCGGCATCACCGGTGCCCTCAAGGTTTACTACGGGGTGCTATCCATGTCAGACGGTGGATCCAACCAGCGCCACTACGATAAACTGGGTCTACACTGCGGCACAATGATCGCCAAGGTCAGGGCACCGACGCTTAGCATCCTGGACTGCACATGGGTTTCGGCGGGCTCACTGGCGGGCTACCCCGCTACGACGACCAGTAGGCTCGACCAGCTGCTCGCAGGCTTGGACCCTGTCGC
>JBGPRA010000153.1:0-5529 GCA_041489375.1 Bathyarchaeia archaeon
ACAGTCTTAATTACAGAGGCAAATGAAATTTCTTATCGGCTATTCTACACAAGCGTTCGATATATTTAATAATATATCAATAGATATAATTTTGATATGAAAGGATGTTGTAATCGTCGTCCTGGTAGACGATGCTGCGATGAGGCTAACCCAAGAGGCATGATGGCGCACCGAGGCATGGGATTCGGCGTGAGGAGGGGTGACTTCCGTTATCTTGTTCTGATGGCGTTAACTGAGAAACCGATGCATGGATATGCCCTAATTCAGGAGATTGGCAAGACCCATCAACGACCTGTAAGCGCTGGCCTGATCTACCCAATGCTTCAGGAACTTGGTGACATGGGGCTCATCTCCTCCGAGGAGAGTGAGGGGAAGAAGATCTACTCACTTACAGCGGAGGGTAGAAAGCACCTCGAGGAAAACTCCGAAATTATTGAGAGGCTTAAGGCTGGGAAGGCCTACGCGGAGAGGATCGGGAGATTCTCCTTCATGAAGGAACTCCAGGACATGCAAGCGATGGTGCTGATGAACGAGGAGGGTATAGACGAGGGTAAGATTACGAGGATCCATGAGATCCTCACGGATGCCAAGAAGAGGATGGCGTCCGTTGTCTTCGAGTGAGGTGTATTTGTTTTGAAAATTGCTGTAGTTACTGACGATGGTAAGACGATCTCCCAGCATTTTGGGAGAGCCATGTACTATATCGTATACGATGTGAAGGATGGCGTGGTTAAGGGATCAGAGATGAGATCTAAGGCCGCGCATCACTCAGGTGATGAACCCCATCAACATGAGGAAGGTGGCCACCACGGGCCCGAGGCGGATGCCAAGCATAGCTCGATGTTGTCGAATATCTCTGACTGCGAGGCGTTGATTGCCAGAGGTATGGGTTGGGGTGCGTTTGAGGCCATAAGGAATGGGGGAATTAAGCCATTCATAACAGATCTGGAGCTCGCTGAGGACGCGGCGAAGGCCTACATAGCGGGTAAGCTCGATAGCCACACGGAGAGACTTCACTAAGGCGAAGGCGATCACGAGTGACCGAATCGATTCAGGAGAAGCCGCAATCGTCCTCAGAAAACAAAGCATCTGGTGATGAGCTCCTTAAAATTCGTATGGGGAAAGTGAAGCACAAGATCGCTATCATAAGTGGCAAGGGCGGAGTTGGAAAAACACTGGTTACAGTCAATCTGGCCGTGAGGTTGGCACATGAGAAGGGCGCTGGAAAAGTTGGATTGCTAGATGCGGACATCCATGGCCCATGCGTACCCAAGATGTTGGGCTTGAAGGGTTCAAGGCTCGAGTCAGGTCCATTGGGGATATTCCCAGTCTACTCCGAAGGGGGCATCAAAGTGGTCTCCATGGCATTTCTGCTCCCCAACGACGACTCGCCGGTTATATGGCGTGGACCCATTAAAATGGGTGCCATTAAGCAGCTCTTATCTGAGGTGGTTTGGGGAGAACTCGAATACCTACTAGTGGATCTTCCACCTGGAACAGGTGATGAACCTCTGACAGTACTTCAGCTTCTACCCGATGCGGATGGCGTTGTAATCGTCACAATTCCCAGTGAGGTGTCGGGTGATGTCGTCAGGAAGGCTGTGACGTTTGCGAGGATGCTTAATGTGCCTATATTAGGAATCATAGAGAATATGTCGGGATTGGTGTGTCCTCATTGCGGGGAGATGATCGAGGTCTTCACGGGTGGGGTGGGTAGAAGGGTCTCTGAGGAAATGGGTGTGCCCTTCCTTGGAGCGATCCCCATCGACCCTGGGATATCCGGTGATTCAGACTGTGGCAGACCCTTTGTTGAAGAGCATCCAGACTCGGCGGCGGCGAAGGCGTTCGGAGAAATAGTGAAAAAGATAATTGAGGCGGTCGAAAAATGAAGGTAGCGGTATCTAGCACAGGGAACAGCCTAGATAGCCATACTGATCCTTGGTTCGGAAGATGTCAGGTGATCTTGGTGGTGGACAGCGAGACCCTGAGTGCGAGCGCGAATACGTAAACGACCGAGTTTACCACATCTTAAGCTAGCCAAACGAAAAAATTGATGGACTCCCCTGAGCATAAGTAAAGGGAAAGCTACCTTCGTGAGCACACTGCCCAAGTCATATCCAAAGACAAGGGAGCGATCCTAAAGAAAAACTGGGCTAGCTTACCTTTTCTTTCCTGATCTTCCTTGTCAGAGCAACACAATCATATAGAGGTCGCGCGCGCGACGCTGACTTGAACGCTGCGAGGAATATTCGTTGGAGGGCTGGAGTCAACCAGCCTATTGTGGTCTGCCCGGATGGGAGATTGAACTACAAGCTCACCCCTTTAGGGGTGGGTAGTTGACTTAAATGTGATTAAGATGAGGCGTGAGTGATTCCTGAGTGTTTGGTGGGATCGGTGGTATCCCCCTAAAAGTTTATTCCATTGGTATTTACCATCATGCGCGCGGGCGAATTTAATAAATGGTTAAAAATGGTCTTTATTCTTCTTTCGGTATTTGGGGGCAGTTTTGGCCTAAATATGTCCCCTTCATCTTCTTGTACCTTCGCCAGGTTTAATAGAGCACCTCTTCAGCGTAGTGGTCCTCATGTTCCTTCATTACGCAGTCAACACACAACAATACATCTCGTTCTTCCTCATTGGAACAATCAATGCAGATCCATGTAGCAACAATCTTCTTGCCCAGCTCCTCGCATACCTCGCAGTATCTATACTTGGGCTTGTTCTGGGAGACGACGCGGGGATATCTAGCGGTCTCATCAACCTCCATAACCTTCTCCAAGGTGATAATATGCTGGACATCGTCGCCGAAGTCATAGACATACTCCATCTTGTCTCCCTCTGAGAGGCCTAATCCGTCGATTCGCTTTCTACCTCCGCTGCCCCCTCCACCGGGACGGATTTCACCTAAACCCTCAGAACGCCAAACTCTCCCCCGGAAAAACTCGCTTAGATGGTCCGACATGTCGTGTTTGAACGCCTCACGTATGATGCGGTCGAGATCGCCAAGCGTCTGGGCACCCTTGACCTCGATGCGGCGCCAGAGTCTCTTTCGAAGCTTCAAAGCAACCTTGAAGCGATAAACTTGCTCCATATCAGCCTTCTCACATTTTGATAAGCCGAAAGCATATTATGTTTACTCCAGGATTTAAACCGTTTTCGTGGAAAACAAGATCGAATGACCTAAAACAAGCATAAATGGCAAAAAGAGGAATAAATACCATTTTACACCATTTATTAAATTCGCCTGCGCGTGCCTATCTGAGAGAAGGTTCGAAAACACGTCTCTACACTCAACCCGGTGCTCGCGCATGCAAGAGAATATGTGCTTAATTTTTAATTTGAATTACTTTCTCTATATAAAGCACTGCTTTTTAGAGTGTAAAATTATAAAACAGTGAGAGACTATACTCACTCGAAAACAAGTTTCTGCACCTGACTTCAGGAAGACTACGCGCGCGCACCTTTGGCATTCATGCACCCCTTCAACTTAGATACGAACCTGGTTGTGTATTGGGTGGGACTCAGGATAAGATTATTGAGAGTACGCACACTTAGCTGTGGAATTTGATAAAAAAAATAGGTTTGCTTAGCGTCAATTAAGTGATTTCAGTAAAAACTTCTATGTTTACGTGTGTCAAATCTTTCCTGTCCCGAGGAGGCATAGCCCTATTTGTATTCATGAATGCCTCATAGCTATCGGCCTCAATCACCCATGAGTAGTGATACCGTGCTTGATGTGAAGTGTAGAGCTTTGTGGATTTGATTCCCTTCGTTTCCTTGCAGGCCTTTTGCCAATCCTTTTTATACTTCTCGAAGCCCTCCGGGGTGCCGAACCAGTCGATGTTCATTATTATTAACATTTTTCTCACTCTTTTTGTGATTCTACTTATCATTAGTTGAAAGTAGAACCACATGGTAAAATATTTTGAATGGTTATATGAAATTATCGTTTAGATTGGTTCAAAATCCGTTTGTGGAGCTGAGGATAAGATTATGCACCGGTCTTTGTAGACGACTCCCAATATCGCTTCTCAGGTGAAGGAATGGTCAATCCAGGATACCTCCTCTTTACTTCATCATAGAGATATTCCGCGAATCTTGCGAAATCTGGCTGATTATAGTAATCCCTCCAGTTCTTGATTATGGGTGCACTCTTCTCCCAGCAAATTACAATCTGCAGGGGCGAGAAGTATCTGAATAAAAGTTCAGGGTCAACTAGGTCTTCATGCAGCAGAGTCCCAGTGTATGTGAGTTGGTTTAAGACCGCTATGAAGGTGGAGAGTGCTTCCCTGTCCACGTTTCCGCTATACTTCTTATTCCATTCGTCGGCGTCTTTGAACTGGTATTTGTAGATCCAGTCTACTAGCCCGCTTACGTATTCTCGGTGGGTATTCATCGCCATGGCACTGCAGATTAGTTGAGATCTTTGAGCCCTTGCGCTGTTTCTCAGGTTCATCATGTAATAGATCGCTGCCGCGCCGAGGCTTATTCCACCAAACATAGTAGTCAGGGTCTGAAGGTCAATCACTCAAGTTCACGGTTGAGTATCAGGTGGAAGTGAGGATAAGCTATTCGTCCATCAAAATGCTTCATGTAAGATGAGGCTTATTCCAAAGTGAATTTGGGTTAAGATTTTTCGAGTTTCAGATGGAACTCAGGATAAGGCTATTGGAGGGTGCCGCAAACTCCTCTTCATTCACCAGGAACATACCTCAATAGTTTTTCAGGTACCTTGTAGGAAGGATCTATACTCAACTTAACCCTAAGTATCTCATCGTTTAGTAACTCAAAATCCGAGAGGCTGTCCTCCCCACCGTAGCGTTTCCCCTGTTCCACAATGACGTCCTTGAATTTACTCCACATGAAGCAGGGATTAACGTCATTAATCCTATGGAGTACTTCGGGCTCAATCAGCTTCTCACGAAGCAGCATGCCTAACGTGTTGTAGGTCTTCCATACATTCATCCTCTTGGCGTAATTGTCCAGGTTGTAGTCTGAGCCGTACTTCTTCTCGAAGTCATCGTAGTCGGTCCACTCCATGTTCAGTAATTCGCCGTATCTCCTCTGTCCTTCTTCGCTTAGCAACTGGTTGGTTATGCTTGTCACAAACGATAGCTTTCTCGTTTCGAGGGTCTGCTTCATATTTCTCTGGCTTGCCCTCATGTTGAAGGCGAAGCTCAGACCCCCTATGCATACTCCTAACGCTCCAGCTATGTATGAGATAGACTAGAGCAAAGTTAAGTCAACCATACACAATCACTGGATATGAGTTAACGTGAAGTGATGATAAGCTATTCGACCCTCTTTCATAATGCTTTACATAAGATGAGGCTTATACCAAAGTAAATTTGGGATAAGATTTTTCGAAATGTAGGTGGAACTCAGGATCGTGCACGCGCTTGATATTTTTTAATAAACGATGGATCCCTCTTCTCCCGCATCTTCATTAACGCGTTAGCCACGTACTCGTAGTTCTCATATTCGTCTATCACATATCCAGTCTTCCTGTACACCTCAATGATCGGTTTG
>JBGPRA010000154.1:0-5504 GCA_041489375.1 Bathyarchaeia archaeon
CCATTCATAATTTTTATCATGACAGCTACCTGCGCATTCATAACACCACTAATTGCCAGAAATCTAAACCAATCAACACTGCTTCTAATGTTACACGCTGCATCCATAATCTACGGTTTTTACGTTGGTGGATTCGGAACAATGGGGGAGCAAATAATGACCCGACGCCTCGGCCAGGTTAATATGCTATTACAACTTCCACAAATTTACCCGATCAGCGTGAAGAAGGTAATGACGATATTCTTCATCAAGGACTCCCTCTTCTACCTAGTCTACACCTATGTACCTATGATCCTCGGAATCAGTATCGTTGCCCCATACATAGGCGTATCAACCTTTGGTATTCTTCGACTTGGTGTAACAGCATTCTTGGCCTTCATGATCGGAATGGGACTAAGCTTCGTAAGCTCTGCCGCCTCGACAAGATCTAGGATATTCGGAGCACTGGCTTACATCGTCATACTTGCTATAGTTTTGCTGGTTTTTCCACTGAACATCCTACAGCCTCAACAGGTCCTTCTCCCCCTTGCGTATTGGACTGATCGTTCACTCGTTTGGCCGATATTGTCGGTAATTCTATCAGTTGGACTAGCGGCAACGGGTTCCCTATTAATGAGAGAAAGTTACGAGATAAAGCAAACAAAGTTCAACAACTCTCTACTAAAAATAAACGCACGCCTCAAAGTAATTGGAGAACTTAGACCACTCGTAGCAAAGGAGTGGCTTGAACTCACACGTAGCGGCAACATGTTACCAGCAGTTGGCGGCTACGCACTAAATCTTCTAGCTATAGTTTTCATCAGCTGGCTGTTCGAGTACGGTTTCGGGATTCCTATCAGCTTCAACGTAGTCTTCTTCAGTGCATTTGTTGGCTTCATGGGGGTGATGACTTATAGCAGTCTCACAATGATTGAAAACAATGAGTACCTGAATATGATGCCCTTAGGGGTGGATTCTTTAATCAAAGCGAAGCTAGTAATTTACTTCATCCTAACCTCTGGAGTAACTGCGGGCTATGTAATACTAATTGGCTTGTTAAAGGGTGAGGTTTACCTCATCCCTCAAAGCCTCCTCGTAGCAGCCTGCACATCTATCTACGTTGTTGCAGTAACTGCTTACCTAACCGGACTCTGGACAAATACTTTATTCTTCGGAGCAAAGACCATCCTAAAATTCACTTCGATGGTAATTCCCCCTCTAATCTTTATTGAGATAGGGACCATACTCCTTCCATTTAAGACTGGTTTAGCTACGTGGATGATTGCGTCGGCGTCGATGCTTGGACTTTTGGTCTCCGGTCTATTATTCACAAGACTCAAGAAACATTGGAGTGATGCGTCTTTCTCATTTGTTTCCAGTGGAGAATCAAACAATTAAAAAAAACCTGATTCTCAGAATAACACTTCAACTCCACGGAATATTCTTTACAGGATAGTATTTTCAATGTATTTTAGTGATTTTTCACTATCTTTCTCTCACTCTTTCGCGTAAGGTCTACGATGAGTCCCAACTACAGATGCGATAAGTCAGAGAACCATCTACTTAAAGACAGCTCACACCTCGAGGAATAGCCCTGGAAACGCAGGAATCAAGTAGTCCGAACCCCCTATCACACTGATACAAATGATTAAGCAGGGCCTAGAGTATGAAGTCCTTGAGGGCTGGGGGAAGCTACCCAATGGATGGGTCTACACGCAGGTCGCTGGTATCGCAGTAGACTCCAAGGACAGAGTCCTAATTCTCTGCCGAGGCGAGCATCCCATAATAGTCTTCAACCGTGAGGGGGAGTTCATCGAGAGCTGGGGGGAAGGGATCTTCGCCAACGCCCATGGCGCATACATAGATGCTGAGGATAACTTCTATTGCGTCGACAGCGGAGATCACACGGTACGCAAGTTCGCAAGAGATGGAGAACTCATCTTCACCCTAGGCACAAAAAACAAACCCGCACCACCAGGAAAACCTTTCAACAAGCCAACCGACATTGCTAAGGCCCCTAATGGGGACCTCTACGTAAGCGACGGCTATGGCAACAGTAGCGTCCACCACTTCACTCCCGACGGTGAGCTGCTAAGGAGTTGGGGCGAGCCTGGAACTGGTTCAGGGCAGTTCAGCCTCCCACACGGCGTCTGGGCCGATGAGAAAAGGATCTACGTTGCTGACCGTCAGAACAACAGAGTCCAGATATTCACCTCCGAAGGCG
Organism: Bathyarchaeia archaeon; assembly: GCA_041489375.1. Taxonomy (GTDB): domain Archaea; phylum Thermoproteota; class Bathyarchaeia; order TCS64; family TCS64; genus UBA8941. The sequence goes on from JBGPRA010000154.1 coordinate 2,204, forward strand.
AGTACATCGAGGAGTGGAGTAACCTCCTAAGACCCTGCGACATCTACTTCGACAGTCGCGGCAGAGTCTACATTGCAGAGCTTACACATAGAGTGAGCATCCTCAACAAGAGGGGCGAGGTCCTCGCCCGCCTTGGCGGAGAGAAGAGCTTCGCACCCGGTAAGTTCGTTGCTCCCCACTGCCTTTGGAAGGACAGCCACGGCGCCCTCTATGTGGGGGAGGTCCTAGATGGGCAGCGCATCCAGAAATTCATCCCAATATAGACCGTCAATTGCCGGTACAACCCTTATTCCGACACTATCTCATATTTGTACTATGCAGAATATTGGTGCATATGGTCTGAATTGTGGTCGCGCGCGCGAAGTAGCCCCGCCACCAAAGTGATACACATGCCAGCATTCGAGGTCCAGCTAATGACCCCTATTGGTAACCCAATCGATCGTCTCACCAAGAAGTTTTCCTCCCTTAGGATCTGGACCTGGTGCAACTTCATTCAGGACGTCCACGAACTAGAGTCAGACAACCCCGCTGAGCTACGCGCTGCCCTCAACGAGTTCCGGGGTATCTACAAGATACTCGACGAGGCAGAGATCTCAACGAACGCGAGGATGATGACACAGAACTGTATCTGCACTAAGGAGACCACAGTCCACGACAACATACAAGAACTGGAGATACTCAACATCATGCCCATCTACTGCGCAGGGGGTTACGAACACAGCCGTCTCATCGCCTTCCGTCACGAAGCCCTATCAGAACTATTCGACAGGCTAAGTTGGCACGGCTTCGAGTTCGAGGTGAAGGAGAAAGTGCCTTTCAACGGGATGGTATCCGACACCCTGATTACACTTAGCTCCCTAATGAATAAGCTCACGGATCGGCAAATAGACGCCATATCGGTGGCTTATAATTGTGGCTACTACCAGACACCGAGGAGAGTCAACGTGCAGAGCATCGCTAACCGGATAAAGGTCCCGAGGACGACGCTGCAGGAACACCTTAACAAGGCTGAGAACAAGCTGATCAGCTCCGTCATACCCAAATCCAGTTATACGCACGGAAGAAGAGAGCTAAGTGATTTACTGCCCTCGGCGTAAAGCTGATTCGCGGGTTCAGCAATTTACTGAGGCGTGAGCTCTAATAGCGTCCCCCTCTACGTCGATGATAGTCATCTGACAGAGTTCGATGCGACCGTCGTCAAATCTGGCCCAAGATTCGTCGTACTTGATAGGACAGCCTTTTACCCCGACTCAGGAGGGCAGCCAAATGACATCGGCTTCCTCAGGCACAAGGAGGCTGATGTAATGGTCTCTAAGGTTATTAAGAGAGGTCTCGAGATATTTCACTACTTAGACGCGGACATTCCTATAGGATCAGCAGTTCATGGAGTGGTAGACTGGCCAACCCGAAAATGGAATATGCGGCGCCACTCCGCGGAGCACCTAATAACTGGGCTTATCGAGGTCCTCGGGGAACCCCCCAAAATTTTCAGCGACCTCGAGAAGTTAGAGTACCAGCCCTCGACCCTCACCATGGAGCAGATTAGAGGCGTCGAGCGTAGCTTCAACGAAGTCGTCGACGAGGACGTCCCCGTCAGAGTCTACTACGAGGATAGGGCGAGGATAGACGCTTCCGGTGACCCACGGAAGATCCTGTTTCTAATGAAGATACCACGGAGCGTGGATCGTCTACGCATAGTCGACATAGGAGCATATGCCTCCACCTTCTGCTTTGGCACTCACGTGAAGTCGACGAGGGAAATCGGCCACCTAGTTGAGCTTCTCCTCGAGGACGCAAAGAAGGGGAAGAAGATCATTCACTTCAGACTCGAGCCCTAATCGAAGGCAAAAAGGTAATCTCTCATAGCGGCTTTCGGGCGCGGGGCTCCATAGTTCGCGCGCGCCCTAAATCCTTAACCTTCACACCCTGATTCTAGTTCGTGGAACCCTGCATGGATCTAACAAAGTGGCTACTTGAGCCAAGGGACCCCAGTGTGAGGTATTGGGCTCTCAGAGACCTTGAGGGTAAGGGGTCGGGAGACGCCGAGGTGTCAGCTGCTCAAGATAGGCTAATGGAATCCCCGGAGGTGAGGGCGATCCTCGCCGTGCAGAAGCCGGGGGGCTGGTGGATGGATGAGCGGGACATGTACCTCCCCAAATACACTGCGACGACGCACTCCCTTCTAATCCTAGCTGAATTGGGTACGAAGAGGACACCTACTATAGAGCGGGGCGTCGAGCACATATTCAGGTTTCAACGCGACTCAGGCCATTTCCTCCCCGACCTTCCCGCAACAGAGAAGGGGAAAGCTAGCCTCATCAAGGACGGATGCTGCTTCGACGGTAACATACTCTATTACCTGATCCACTTCGGCTACCTAGACGACTCACGGACGCAACTTTTACTAGATTTCACCACCTCCTTCCACGACAGCGAAAATGCGGGATGGAGATGCCGCAGCTACCCCATCAACCCCGCTAACGTCTTCTCTAAGAACTGTTACATGGGCGCCGCTAAGATGCTTCGTGCCCTCTCAATGATCCCACCGCACGAGAGGAGAGGCAAGATACAGACCATCATAGACCGTGAGGTTGAGAACATACTAGAGAATGGCGTCTATAGCTACCTTCGAAACCCCGATGGCACACGTAAAGACAAAGCGGGCTGGAAGAGGTTCGGCTTCCCCCTCTTCTACCAATCCGACGCCCTCGAAGTCCTCGATACACTAACCCGTCTCGGGTACCACGACGACCGGATGCAGCCCACAGTTGACCTCGTTATAAGCGCTCGACAACCAGACGGGAGTTGGCTCCTCGAGAACACATTCAACGGTAAAATGTGGGTCAAAATAGAGGAGAAAGGAAGACCATCGAAGTGGATAACCCTTCGAGCCTTAAGGACGCTGAAGAGACTAGATTATACTGATTAACTTTAACATTTCACCTGTTTCCGCGTTTCAGGAAGATTATCAAGACCAAATTCAAAGATAGCTTAAATCTCTTGTTAACCCGGAAGTGCAAAAGAGATCATATCTTCCCTGATAGGTTTATATTATCGAATACCCCTCCCCAACCCCATCGATTCGAAGGCGAATGCATTGTCATCTGAGGGCCGCTCCAGGACCGCTGACATCATGTCAATCTATGTACCAGCATTCTTCATCTTCCTTGGGATGGGGATAGTCTCCCCGATCCTCGCCATCTACGCCGAGACATTCAACGTAACATATGCCCTGGTCTCCTTAGCCATCTCAATGTATGCCGTAGGTCGTTTCCTCGCGGACGTCCCCGTGGGTGTTCTC
>JBGPRA010000155.1:0-5453 GCA_041489375.1 Bathyarchaeia archaeon
CCTTTACAGGGGCACGTAACTAAGTATAGCTACTTAAATAAAAGCGGAGTAACCCTAATGGTTGAAAAGCCATGGCCGAGAAAGGGAAAGCCGCTGAGCAGCAAGCCAAGAAGGCGAGTGACGGCTTTCTTTCCAGCTTAAGGCTAAGCAGGGCAAATGCAATAGAGATCACCGCCCTCGGCCTCATCCTCACCATCGCCATAGTAATCAGGGTACTACTGCTCAGGTGGGGGACCTACCTCAACGAGTATGATCCCTACTTCTGGTACAGGATATCAGAGTACATTGCCAAGAATGGGTACGCTGCCTACTTCACGTGGCACGACACCCTCAGCTGGTACCCCCAGGGGAGAGATATAGCCCTAAGTAGCTACCCAGGTAACCCATTTTCAGCTGTGTTCCTCTGGCAGTTACTTAACGCGATCCAACTAAAGGTTGCCGTCTTCGACGTCGCCATGTATTTTCCCGTTTTCATGGCGACATTGGTGTGCATCTTGGCCTACTTTTTTGGTAAGGACTTTGGCGGGAAAGGGGTAGGCATATTCACTTCCCTCCTCATAGCGATTAACCCTAGTTACGTAGGGAGGACTGTTGCAGGTTTCTTCGACACCGAGAACATTGGTATCTTTGGGATGATTGCAACACCCTTTTTCTTTCTCAGGAGTATCAAAGAGAAGAACACACTCCTTAAACGCGTAATCTATGCGGTCGCGGGCGGCTTATCCATGGGGTACGCATTTGCTTCTTGGGGTGCGGCCCGCTACATCTCGAGCCTACTTCTCCTCTACATTCTAGTAATGCTTGTCCTCGGTAAAATCAAGCAACGTCACACTATCTCCTATAGTATAACGACTATCGTAGGATTCGCTATCGCTCTGCTGGTACCCCGTCTAGGTATCAACTACATCATGAATATTGAGAACCTATCCGCCATCGGCGTAATAGGACTGCTCGTGGTTTACGAGGTTATTAAGACGCGTATGACTGAGTCCCAAGCTCGTATGGCGACGCTTGGCCTTGTAGGCGCCGCGGTTGCTGCCTTTATAATACTCCCCTACATCGGCATCGGCAATCCGATAGTAGGCAAGTTCCTTAAGGTCCTCAACCCCTTCCAGGACGCAGGGGCCTTATACTCCTCCGTCGCCGAGAACAAGGTCTCAAGCTGGTCCATTTTCTTCTCCGAATTCGGCATCACGATCATCCTAGCCGCCCTTGGGGCGTACTACATCCTCAAAGAAGGAGGAGAAGATAGGTACTACATGCTTCTCTTCTTCCTTACCTCAGTATATTTCACCGGCACTCTAGTCAGACTCACATTAATACTCGCCTTTCCCGCTTCGCTTCTCGCTGCTTACGCTCTCGTCAAGCTTCTAGAATCCTTCCGCGCTGTAGTTACACGGCCTGATGTTCCACATGGTAGAAGGCGCAAAGCCCAGGCGATAGCGGCGAGCAAAGGACTTAGTGTAATCTTCATTGTTCTACTCCTCGTCTCGCTGATACCCCACGCACTGTACGCAACAGCCACAGCGAGTGGCCCGGGCCCACTGGGAATGAGCGGTGTACCAATTCTCCTCGACGGTAACTACCCACAAGACTGGATAAAGGCTCTAAACTGGCTAAAAGACAACACGACTGATGGTTCCATAATTTGCTCTTGGTGGGACTACGGATACTGGATAGAGACGGTGGCGAACCGAACTACTCTCGCTGACGGCTCCACTATGAATCGGACACAGATAATAAACATTGCACACATGATGATGAAGCCTCAGAACGAGTCACTCGTGATAATGAAACGATACAACGTCGACTACGTCGTCGTCTTCGTAACTTATAATCCAAATACGCCCAGTGAGGAATGGCCCTTTGGCGACAATGTGAAATGGCCGCAGATGGCTAATATCGCCGGGTACTCCCTCAACGATTACTACGCCTACAACTCGACTGCTGGACAGTACCAGTACACGCAAAAGTTCGTTAACACCACAATAGCTGGGCTTATGTATGGGTATGCTGATAAAACACACTTCGAGATAGCCTATCCCTCACCCCTCGGCTGGGTTCTCGTCTACAAAGTAAAATACTGATCCACTCAAGCCTTATCACTCCCCATACTGCGTGATAGTGAGTAGAGATGTCCACAAAGATCAGAGCCTCTCACATCCTCGTAGAGAAGCAGTCCCAGGCCATCAAGGTGCAAGAGGAACTTAAGGCAGGCGCTAACTTCAGTGAGCTAGCTCGGAAGTACAGCACATGTCCCTCAGGGAAGAGGGGGGGAGACCTCGGCCAATTTGGTAGGGGCCAAATGGTTAAAGAGTTCGAGGTGGTTGCCTTCTCCCTTAAGCCGGGGCAGGTTTCCGAGCCTTTGAAGACAAAATTCGGATATCATATAATTAAGAGGACCAGTTGACATCGTATAGGGATCTGATGCGGTTAATCACGCATCTTAGCATACAGGATGTCCCAAATTAACCTCAATTTATACATATTAAAGATAACTTCCTGAAACTATATGCCCATCATAGGGCTTTTCTGCACAATCTTTAATACTGTTTGGGTCCTTGAAACTGAACCAACAGGTGTAACCATGTCCTACAAGAACTCGAGGGCGGGCGACCTCAAAATAGGAAGCTATGCCCTCATAGACAACGAGCCCTGCCAGATAGTCGACATCGAGAAGAGTAAGCCAGGCAAGCATGGCAGCGCCAAGATCCGCGCGAGTGGCATCAGCCTCTTCGACGGCAAGAAAAAGACATATCTCGCCCAAGCAGACGCAGGTTGTCAAGTACCCATAGTCGACAAGAGAAGCGGTCAGATCGTCTCCATTACCCCAAGCGACATCCAACTCATGGACCTTGAGACCTATGAGACCATCGAGATGTCGATGCCCACAGACGACGATATCGCATCGAAGATAGCAGCGGGTAAAGAGGTCGAGTACTGGGTCATAATGGGCCGGTATAAGATCAACCGCGTAAAGAGTTGAGCACCCGATTTGAAGCGCGTCCACCAGATGCGCCTTAAAGCCGGGATGACCGTCGGCGAACTCGCCGATGAGATGCGAAAGACCGGCGTCATGCAGGCTGGGAGAGTCGGGAAAGCCGTCGACATAGTTACCGAGATGTTCTCTAACCCAGATTACACAACATTTCTCACCCTCTCCGGTCCACTCTGCCACGGTGGACTGAGGGTCATATTCTCCGACCTGGTCAAGAAGGGATACGTGGACGCTGTCGTCACCAATGGGGCAAATATAGTTGGGGACCTCATCGAGGCAATGGGGGCGCACCACTACATAGGGAAGGTCGACGCCGACGACAAGGAACTCTATGAGAAGGGCATCAACAGGGCATACGACATCTACTTCAAGGGGAGGGTCTTCGAGGACCTCGAAAAGTATGTGTACAAGATACTGGATGACATCCCAGAGGAGACCCGCGACGGCATCCCTATAAACGGGTTACTTAGGGAGATAGGACTAAGACTCACCGACAATGACTCGATTCTATTCAACTCAGCCAAGAGGGACGTACCAATATTCAGCCCCGGGTTCCTCGACTGCATGCTAGGAATCCCTCTCTACATGTACTCGAAGCAGAAGAAACTAGTAATCAACCCCCTCAGGGACTTCGACAGGTTCACGGACATGGTCTACGATGCTAAAAAGTCTGGAGCTATAATCCTCGGTGGTGGAACGCCGAAGCACCATACTCAGTACCTCCACACCCTCAGAGAAGGACTCGATGCCGCTATCCAGATCGGATCAGCAAGGGTTGAGGATGGCAGCCTTAGCGGAGCACCACTCAAAGAATCGATAAGCTGGGGGAAGCTCAAGGGAGAGCAGATGAAGATGACCTCGACAATCTTCGGAGAGGTTACTACAATTTTTCCAGTGATCATTGCAGGAGCCCTCGAAAAGGTTGAGGGCAAGAAAAAGGCTTAAGAAACCTCTTCCCTGCGAGCTCCGCACCCTTAACAGGATTCACAATCTTTTCGTATACTACTTTCCAAGTCCTCATTACAAACACGTAGTCCGCGAGCGTGGTCGGTGTAGACGCGGATGAAGCCAGAGGCATAGGCCCCTCATCATCCTGCGTGGTCCTCGAAACTCCTAAAGTGTCCCAATCCTTGATGTCTATGAATTTTGTTGTCCTTCGATTTGTGGATGTTTGAGGCAAATTATTCCTGTATAGGTGTTATTTATTAGAACTATTCTTAAATAGATAATGTGGCACGACCTGATAATCCCTCAGTTGCATAAAATTGACCAACTTGTATTCAGAAAAGAATATATTGTCACTTCGCTCCCGTATCCCTCCATGCTGCCTGCGCTTGAGATAATTCCCGAGAGAAGACGGAAGCTTGGCCTCACACAGAGCCAGCTCGCAGAGCTCGCTGGGGTGAGCCAAAGCTACATCGCAAAGCTTGAAGCCGGTAACATAGAGCCTAGCTATATCAAAGTCAAAGCCCTTTTCGAGGCGTTAGACCGGCTTGAGCAGGAGAAGCAGGTCTCGGCGGGGCAGATCATGAACCGTTCTGTTGTGGGAATACCGAAGGTTACCTCGATATCCGACGCCATCAACATCATGAGGAGAAATGGCTTCAGCCAATTACCCATCATGGATGGAGAACGATCCATTGGGAGTGTTAGCGAGGGTACTCTACTCGACCACATGCTCGCGGCTAGGAAGAATGAGAGCCTAGCCAAGGTCGTCTCTGAGATAATGGACGAGCCCTTTCCTCAGGTGGGGGAGGACGCCCCTGTCTCCCTCCTAACTAACCTTCTCAAGTTCTACCCAGCGATTCTCGTGCAGAAGAAGGGAAGTGTGGTAGGTATCATAACTAAGGCAGACTTACTAGGTATAATCACCTAACTAGTACCCAGAACAAACCTTTTAGAGCCTAGCTCGTCTTCTCCTGATTCATGAAGCTCAGCCGCAAGGCGCTTGTATCTATACTGATCATAGTCATATTGGCAACTTCGAGTTTCGTGGTTTGGTCACAGTTTTTCAGTTCTCAGACTGAGATAGCAGTCCTAGAGACCTCGATGGGCACCATCGAGATACAGTTAGAACGCCAAAAAGCACCCATCACGGTCGACAACTTTGTAAAGTATATTACGACTGGATTCTACGACGGCACAGTATTCCACCGAGTAAAGCCCGGTTTCGTAATCCAGGGAGGCGGTTATAACACGGCTAACGTTTCGAAGACGACGAACGCCCCAATCCAACTCGAGTCCCACAACGGCTTGAAAAACTCGGTTGATACAATAGCCATGGCTAGGGCCAATGACGCGGACAGCGCGACTAGTCAATTCTTCATAAACCTCGTTGATAATACACAACTCGACTACGTTTCTGCATCTAATCCTGGATACGCGGTATTCGGTAAAGTCGTCTCCGGAATGGAGGTTGTTAACAATATAGCGAAGGTCCCTACGGAGACACGGA
>JBGPRA010000156.1:0-5417 GCA_041489375.1 Bathyarchaeia archaeon
ATAACGAAGAAGAGGAAAATCGGCTCAGTGAGGATGAGGGGCAGCATTGTTGGGCCATTCACCCAACTACGGAACCAGACAACGATCTCCTCCCAGACCCAAGGGTACTGTAGGTACACCCAAGCAATCGCTATTAGGAAAACACCGAATCCCACGCCATCAAGATAGTCAAAACCATGATCGGATCTCTCAAACTGCTCAAGGCGCCTCTCATATTTATGCTTCCATCGTTCCTCGAAGAGGCTAACGGGCTCATCCATCTTTTGCCCACACCTATCACAAAAAACAGCGTCGACTGGGAGCTCCTTACCACACTTGGGGCAGTAGACCATGTCAACCACTATGATGCGAGGGATAAAGGAGGGATATAAGGGTAAAGGAAAACGGGGTAACCCATTTTAACCCAGCGCGCCAACTAACCCCTGAATCAGGATGCGCATAGCAGTAACCGGTGGGGCAGGCTACATAGGCTCTATACTAGTAAAAAAACTCCTAGAGGAAGGCTACAACGTAGCCTCCCTTGATAACCAGTCCACCAGTAACAATAGATATCTGAAGCCGTTAAAGACGGCGGAGTTAGAAATCATCGAGGGCGATATCAGAAATCCGCAAGACCTCGACAGAGCCTTTAAGAACTCTGATGCTGTCGTCCATGCCGCGGCTCTATCTGACCTAGACACCTGCAATGAGAAGCCAGAAGAGGCAGTCTCTGTTAACGTCTACGGTACATACAGGCTCCTCGAAGCTGCATTGAGAAACAGTGTGAGGCGGATAGTGTTCTGCAGTAGCGCCGCTGTTTATGGAGTCCCAAAGACTTTACCGGTAACTGAGAGACACGCTCTCCACCCATTAAACCTCTACGGGATAACTAAACTCACTGGAGAGAAGATGATTGAATCTTGCCATCTAAACAACGACATGGAGACGGTAAGTCTCCGATTTGGTAACGTATATGGTATAGGTCTATTCACAAACTGGATTGGAGTAATTCCAAAATTCGTCTCACTCGGAGTCGAGGGAAAGCCCCTCACCATATACGGCGACGGTTCCAGCACGAGAGACTTCGTTCACGTCGAAGACATTATTCATGCAATCACCCTTAGCATCACGACTAAGGGCATCAAGATGGAAACCCTTAACATAGGTAGCGAAACGACCAATATTAACGAGATAGCGGACATTGTCTCCCAGGAAGTAAAAAAAGCGAAGAAGAAAAGTATCTCCATAACTCATCTCCCGTCCAGACAAGGTGAGACGAAGGAATTTAGTTACGATACATCAAGAATAAGAAGGGTCCTTAGGTTCGAGCCGAAGTGGAAACTCCTAGACGGTATCAAGCAGATAGTCCAGTACAAAATGGACTCCCAGAAGTAGCGAATCTAAAAGAAGCCTACTCGAGGACAACCATCGTCAGTGTAGACCTAACATGGTTGAGACGCCTTATCTTACTGGTTATAACGTCTTTGATCTCTTGCATTGAGGGAGCCTCGAGTCGGACAACGTAATCATATACTCCGTAGACGCCGTAGACCTCCTTGACCTCAGGTATCTCCTTTAGAGCTTTACTGACGTCGGCTCCTTCCCCGAGATCAGTATTGATTAAGACAAAGGCGACGCTCATGATTGCACCTCAATTGATGCTCATACCAGATGTGATTTAACATTTTCTAGGTCCTGAAAAACGGGGACATTACTCTATATATCATCAGATTATGATAAAAACCGTACCCTACTCGTTTACTGTCGATTTAGCCATCGACACAATTCTTAACCCCACCGTTTGCTCCAGTGTTTAAAGGCGGTGGGTGTTGGTTCTCAACAGGAACGTTTCGATTATTGGCGCAGGTACGACGAGGTTCCACAACAGGATCCACATGGATAAGACGGGAAGGGAACTCTTCGTTGAAGCGACCCTAGAAGCCGCGGGCACCGTCGACCACGGCTTTAGCCTTAAAGACGCTGGTGTTCTGTTAGTGGGGAACTTTACGAGTGAGGTATTCGAGGGGCAAGGACACACAGCAGCCGTGATGGCTGACTGGCTAGGCATCAACCCAATACCCGCCTATAGAATAGAGGATGCCTGCGCCAGCTCTGGCGCTGCCCTCAACCTTGGGGTAACAGCCATCGCCTCCGGGATGACTGACGTTGCCATAGTCGGGGGAGTCGAGAAGATGAGCAGGCTCACTACGGATCAGGTTACCGACGCTCTCGCCCTGGCAGCTGACTCCTCATACGAGACTTCAGTTGGATTCACCTTCCCCTCCATCTACGCAGCCATAGCTTCCGCATACTTCAAGAAGTATGGCACTAATTGGGAGCAACTAGCTGCTGTAACCATCAAGAATCACAGGAATTGTGTTCTTAACCCCAAAGCTCAGTTCCAATTAGACATCATGGCAACGGCCCAGAGGATGGGGAAGAAGGACGGCAGAGTCTTTAAAAACGAGATGGAGTTCCTCAAGTCTGACCTCAACCCAATTATATCATCCCCTCTACGGCTCTTCGACTGCTGCCCGGTCTCTGACGGAGCTGCAGTTGTAATTTTAGCCGCTGACGATGTGGCGTCGAAGTATACCGACACGCCCATCAAGATTGTAGGCATAGGACAGGCAAGCGACACCATTGCTCTACATAGCAGAAAGGATTTCACAATCCTGAAGGCAGCCGTGAAGGCTGCTGAGGATGCTTATAAGATGTCGGGCACTACACCTAAGAACATCCAAGTCGCCGATGTCCATGATTGCTTCACAATAGCCGAGATAGTCGCCACAGAGGACCTCGGATTCTTTCCCAAAGGGCAGGGCGGCAAGGCTGCAGAGGAGGGAAAAACAGCCCTAAATGGTGAGTTGCCCATAAACCCGGACGGAGGCCTTAAGGCTAAAGGCCACCCCGTTGGCGCCACCGGCGTCGCGATGGCCTACGAGATGTTCAAGCAACTCCGAGGCCAAGCTGGGAAACACCAAGTCCAGGGTGCAGAAGTCGGACTAGCACACAACGTTGGAGCCGCGGGCGCGAGTGTCACCGTTCAAGTATTTAGGAGAGGATGATTTGAGCGAGTTCACAACAAAATCCTTCAATGGATTCGTAGCCCAGGGGAAGCTTATGGGCACCAGATGCAAAAACTGCGAAGAGCTTCTCATCCCGCCGAGGCAAATATGCTCCAGGTGCGGCTCACAGCAACTTGAGTGGCACGAGTTCAAGGGGGAGGGAATCCTAGATGCATTCACAATCAATAGAACACCTTCAAGTGGTTTCAAAGGGCGTTGCCCTTACGCAGTCGGAATAGTAAAACTCAACGAAGGACCATCAATTTCAGGGCTATTAACCTTCGATGAACCCGAGAAAATTAAGGTGGGCATTAGGGTCTCTTTCACCGTCGTGAAGGATGGTGAAAAGTCTATACTTGCCTTCAAGAAGCTCTAGTAATTACTCGCCTGTGAAGGTGGGTTTCCGCTTCTCCTTGAAAGCGGACATGCCCTCCCTGAAGTCCTTCGTTTCGAAGAGCTTCGAGAACTCTGCGGACTCAGCTTCTAGGTCCTCCTCCTTAGCATTTGGACTTGTTAGCTTCTTAACCGCTGCAATAACCGTAGGCGAGGAGGATACCAGTTTGCCGACGAATTCGTCGACTTTGGCACTGAACTCCCCTGCAGAATAGACTCTATCAACCAGGCCAATCTGCCTCGCTTCCTCTGCAGTAACCGTCTCGCCGGTTGTGATTAGGAGTTTTGCCCGTTGCTCACCCACGAGCTTAGTCAGCATCATCGTCCCTCCCCAGCCCGGAATTACCCCGAGGTTCGCCTCTGTTTGACCTAGCTTTGCCTGATCGTTAGCGACTCTGAAGTCACACCAGGAGGCGAGCTCGCAACCCCCGCCAAGGGCAAACCCATTAATGGCAGCGACGACAGGCTTCTTCGAGGCCTTGATCTTCTTCATAGCCTTCTTCCCCGCCTTGGTGTAGTCAAAGGCTTGTGCGGGCGTTAGCTTACTGAATTCAACGATGTCAGCACCTGCAGAGAAGGCCCTATCGCCTGAGCCAGTTATCAATACGCATCTTATGGAATTGTCCGAGTCAGCCTTCTCAACGGCGTTAGCAACGGTGTTGAGCATCTCGGTGCTTATCGAGTTTAGCTTCGAAGGACGATTTAGAGTAATCCGTAATATTCCATTCTTCGCCTCAGTCAGGACTTGTTTTTCCTCCACACCGACGCCTGACTCGAGACGAGCCTTGAGCTCAAAAGGCCCCGCGGGTAGGTTAGCGCCTAGTTTCACAGCTAGGTCGACAGAGAGGGGATCAGCGATCCCCTCGGCAACAAGCCTCTCAGCCTCAGCAATGAAGGGCTTCAGAAGAACTGTGGGGTCAAACCCTCTCGCCTGCTCCTCATTCACCTCCGGTTTCCCATAAACGTAGAAGCCCTCGCCGGTCTTCCTACCTAGCTTCCTCTGCGTAAAGAGCTGCTGGATGGGCTTCGCTACCTTATAAGTAGCGCCGAGGCTCTTCTCAAAGACTTTGAGAATATTGTATGTGATGTCGAGTCCTATGAGATCAGCTAGCATAAATGGGCCCATGGGCATCCCTGCCTTGTACTGCATTGCCGCGTCCACCTGCTCCTTCGAGTAGCCCTGCTCGAGGAGTTTCGCCGCCTCGTTAAGATATGTGATTAGTATGCGATTAACTATGAAGCCTGGCGCGTCTCGCCTCACGACAACGGGAGTCTTCCCGAGCCTCTCAGCAAGTCCCTCTATCGTGGCAATCGTCTCGGACCTAGTCTTATCGCTGGGAATGATCTCGACAAGCTTCATAATTGTGGGGGGATTAAAGAAGTGCATACCCACGAAGCGTCCCGGGTCGGAGATAACCATCGCCATCTCTGTGATGCTGAGGCTACTCGTGTTCGTGGCGAGAATTGCGTCGGGCCTCGCGTGTTGAGTCACCTCACCCCACACAGCGTGCTTAACTTCCATCCTCTCGGGGACAGCTTCTATGACGACATCCGCTTCTTTAACGGCGTCCGGGAGACTGAGTGTCATGTTGATCCTCCCAACGATTGCGTGGAGGTCCTCCTGTTTGAGGTGCCCCCTCTCCACGAGGCGCCCTAGATTCTTATTGATCCCAGCCTTCGCTCCGTCGAGAAAGCTTTGCTCTATATCCCTGACAGTAACACTAATACCCGCCTGGGCGGCTATCTGGGCGATACCGTGCCCCATTACACCAGCCCCAAGAATAGCGATCCTTCTAACCTCTTCAGGCTTCATGAATATTCAATCAGACTACGACTAGACGCCTTAAATCGTTTTTCTGAAGTGGATCACGGAAAAGAGAAACGTGGTCTACGTCCAAGGATGAAGCCAACTGCGAACATTGTAATGATGCCGGTGACGCTAAGAATCATGAGATCTTCTTTGCTTTTCTGAATTTG
>JBGPRA010000157.1:0-5413 GCA_041489375.1 Bathyarchaeia archaeon
AGTTTCTCGAGAGGATGCCTTGGGCTGCGAATGAGGGCTCCGCCTGCGTCTTTATCACGCAGAGTGGGAAGACGAAGGAGGTCGTTAGGGCTATGGATTGGGCAAAGAAGAATGGCGCCTTCACTATGGGACTGAGCCAGATGCAGGACTCCGTTATCAATAAGGCCGGGGATCTCGGCTTCGGGACGGGTGCCCGCGGCGTCACTATGGGGAAGCTCGCGACCCTCTACCTTCTCTTCGGGACGGTGTTGAAGGAGAAGGGCTTCGAGGTGGGAGGCAGGATGATCAAGGCAGCGGAGTCTCTGCCGAGCGTGCTCGTGCCAATGATTCCGAAGGCGAAGGAGTTCGCTAAGAAGACAGCGATAAGGTTCAAGGATGACCGGGAGATGTACGTTCTCGGAGGCGGAATAAACTGGGGGCTCGCTTACCAATACGCAATCTGCACGTTGCAGGAGATGTGCTGGATGCACGCTACCCCGATAAATTACTCGGAGTTCCGCCACGGTCCAGTCGAGATGTTCGCACCAAGTACACCTTCGATCTTCCTGAGGAGCAGAGGGAATGAGGGTGAGCTAGAGAAGGCTGTGGTAGATTGGTGTACGCAGAACGGGGTGAGAGGGATCATTCTGGATAGTCAAGGTGGCGAGGTGGATAATCTTGTCACCCCGTTTACCCTCTTCATCGAGCTTGAGTGGTTGAGTTACTACCTGAGTCTCTCGAAGAACAGGGATATGTCGCAGTGGCGTTACTACGATAAAGTCGAATGGTAGTCGAAAAATGTCATATTTCTTGTATCGCCCATAGGTTTCGCGCGCGTAAATTGCACCCATATCTCAAGCTAAGAAATATAAGTGCCAATGCATTTGATGCAAATAGTCGTGTATTAAATAGATGTCTGGGATCGAGACTCTGGTAGCCGTTGGTATCCTCGTCTTAGTCGGCCTCATAATCCTCAAGGTTGTTGGGGCTATACTCTTCTTCCTCCCCGCGGCGGTGATCGCGTGGATTGTGTTATACCTCACTGGTAGGGAACTCTACGCTGCAGTTGCCTTCCTAGCAATATGTATCCTCTCACTGACCAGAAAAAAGTGACCAACTCTCACTTCTGCGATGCACGCGCGAATAAAAAAAGGGAATCTAGATGACGCCTTCCTTCAATAGGATATCTATATCAGACTCACTTAAACCAAGTAGATTATGTAAAACCTCCTCGTTATGCTGTCCTAAAAGTGGAGCAGGCACGGATACATCACCCACCCAACTCAGACTTTTGATAGGGAAACCCGGCTCAATGAAGCTGCCGAGGACTGGGTGTTCAACTTTCACGAACATATCACGGGCTTTCGCGTGGTCGCAAGCCAGTACCTCATCCAATTTCAGTACGGGGCCAACAGGGACACCGATTTTGTTAAGGATCTCAACGACCTCGTCCCTAGTTTTGCCAAAGCACCAATTGGCAACCTGCTCGCGTGTTGGTTCCTCTTCGACTCCTAGCATAGCCATGAAAGAGTCCATTATTCTGCCTGCTGTAAGGCTAAAGACTACCCAACCATCTTTGACATGGTGTAAACCCGCGATATTTACGCGGCTCACCTGTCCATGATAAGTGGTATTGGCAAAAGTGTGGAAGCTAAAGCTCTGCATTGTGGCTATCATGGCGTCCATTTGAGCTATATCGATGCGCTGGCCTTCGCTGGTTATTTGTCGTTGATTTAAGGCTGCCAGGATCCCGATAATTGCTGTAAGCCCCGGAATTGTGTCCCCAATCGCCTCTGGGCCGAACACTGGTGGACCCTTTGGATTGATTTCTTCGCGAGCTACCTCAGAGTATCCACTTGTAGCCTGGGCGATGGGATCGAAGCTTTTTCTATCTTTCCATGGTCCATAGTAGCCAAACCCAGATATGCTACAGTAGATTATGCGTGGATTGAGTTTATGGAGCTCCTCCCATCCTAGTCCGAGGCGATCCATTGCTCCAGGGCTAAAGTTTTCTACTACAATATCGGATAAAAGAACGAGGCTCTTGAATATTTGAATACCACGAGAGTCCTTAAGGTTGAGTGTGACTCCCTTCTTTCCGCGGTTTAGGAATTGAAAGTATGGTGACTGCCCCTTAACCAGTGGTGGAAATAGGCGGTTCATCTCTCCTTGGAGAGGTTCGATCTTAATGACCTCAGCCCCCATACCAGCAAGGTACAGGGTGCATAGCGGTCCAGCGTGGGCGTGTGTAAGATCTAGTACACGAATTCCATTTAGAGGCGTCATGAATTGTAAGGAATATTACTCTGGAAAAGAGTATGGATTTACCCTACGTGTGGACTTGTTTATAATTTGAGGCTCACTTGATAAGCTCACATCCAATGCTCAACTGTGAAATAAATGCGCGCGCAGGGTGACCTCATAGTCACCGGCTGAGAATGGGTTAATATAGTGATTTGATTCCATTTAAGCCGATTCGTGGTGACTTTTTTTGGGCAATGGTAGATTATTAGATCGACTTGTCCCTAAATCCCTGCCTGTCGTCTACTATTATCAGACGGTTATTGTATTCGCTATAATGATGGGGATGAGCCTCCCATCCTCCTTCCTCCCAATAATGGCTCAGAACCTTGACCCATCCGGTATGCTTGTAGGTATGGTTGTCTCTGCTTGGTTTCTCTCACGCATCTTTTTGGATCTACCAGCGGGGGTGCTTTCGGACAGATTCGGTAGGAATAGGCTCCTCGTCTTTGGGATAGGCCTCAGCCTCTTCGGCCCGATACTCTGTGCCTTTGCGACGAACATATACATTCTGATACTCGGAAGGGCGATTTGGGGCGTTGGCAGCGCCTTCTACTTCATGAACGTTTACGCCTTGCTCATGGATATCCTGCCCTTGAGTGCGAGGGGGCGCGCTCTCGGATTCTTCCAGGGGTTAGAGTACACTGGCAACTTCTTAGGTGCACCTATTGGTGCATTTCTAGCGACAAATGCGTCATTCAGCCACGTTTTCTACTTTAGTCTGATGATGACCTTCGCCTCCTTCGTAATAGCCTTGAGGTCTGGCAGAATGAAGGAGACGGAAGCGAGAGGTTCGGCCAGGACTAGGTCCTCTCTCCGCGAAGTTATCGGCAGTCTAAAGAGCTGGGGAATAATCGTCGTGTGTCTGTGCTCCTTCCTCCGCTATTTCATCAACGCAGGCATCTTCGGTACGGTCTTCCAGCTCTTTCTGAACAAGGGGCTGCTATATTCCATCGAGGCGATAGGCATAGTGTTGAGCGTGAGGATAGTTGGGCAGGTGGTATCCATAATTGTGGCAGGTACACTGTCTGATAAAGTTGGCAGGGTGCCAGTCCTCATAGTGGGCTACATGTTCTCGGCATTAGCTTTTTTCGCCTTCACCTTGGTAAACGACTTCGGTGCGATGCTAATGATCGCCATGCTGCAGGGAGTCGGCGAGGGGTTCGGGTTTACGACCCTGATAGCTCTCCTCACCGACTTATCTCCTCCGAACATCAGGGGAGGAGTAGTCGGTATCTTCAGGACGTTCAATGATATCGGCGGCTTCGTGGGGCCAATAGCCTTCGTGCTCATCTATGGCGGTTTTAGATCTGCTAACGTTTTCTATATCTGTGTCGTGTTAAACATGATCTGTATAGCTCTTATGCTAACATTAAGGGCGCGCCATAATCTCATACCTATTCTTATATCGTGAGACGAGTCAGACTAGAATCCCCATAGCCTTATCCTGAGTTCTACTCGATACTCAACCGAGCGCGCGCGTGTGTTGAATGGTAGTCGAATAATGTCATCTTCCCATGGTGATGCTGAACAGTCCGTACATCATAGTATTAAAAGAGTCCACCTAGAACAAATAATAGCAGTTAATGCTAATTTAGATATACTCAGGGAGAGCGTTTTGAGACATGGCACCTAGGTACAGGGGTTCACCGTTCTTAGACGATTCGGACATGAAGGCTGCGATGGAGGACTCGAAGCACATCGCAGCAGGCATCGCGTTACCAATCTACGAGGAGATAAAATTGAACAACACGGTGCTCAACCTCGACCACGTTAAGCGGTACATAGACAAAGCCAGCAAGTTGTCTGTGAAGGATTGCGTCTGCCGGGTTAAGCGTAAGCACTGTGATGCTCCAATTGATAATTGCCTGATGCTCAATGACGCAGCTGAGACGAGCATAATGAAGGGCACATCACGTGAGGTCTCCGCTAATGAGGCTCTGAGGATAGAGGAGAAGGCGCATGAGGCTGGACTGATACCTATGGCCTACATTAGGACAGACACCCCTAAGCCTGAGGGAGTGAACTTCATCTGCAACTGCTGCTCCTGTTGCTGCGGCACTCTTGGGGTGAGCCTAAAGCTTGGAAAGGATATTCACTTAGTGAAATCAATCGCAACAACCATCACGGACTTCACCAACTGTAACGCATGTGGAGCTTGCATTGATCGCTGCCACTTCGGGGCTAGAAAGATAGTTGATGGAAAGCTTGATTATAATAAGGACTTGTGCTTCGGATGTGGTCTTTGCGTCAGCTCATGTCCGTCAAAGGCAATTTCGCTAATTCAGCTTCAGTAGTGTGCATGTGACCAATCGTGTGATTAGGAATAATTTATGGTAACTCCAGATACTCAATCGTAGAGCTTGATTGGTTTACTTAAGCGGTATAGACTCTACTTCCTAAGCTTCTCGCTGACATCTAAGTAATACCTGACCTTCACCCAGTCGACCCAGCTCGACTGGCTACCCATCCCCACGTTCAGAATACCCGCTCCCTGCAGGATCTGGCACGGTTCTCTACTTAGTGTGCCCGCGCTGCGCCCCCGCTTCTCTATTACGT
This sequence comes from Bathyarchaeia archaeon, assembly GCA_041489375.1. Lineage (GTDB taxonomy): Archaea > Thermoproteota > Bathyarchaeia > TCS64 > TCS64 > UBA8941. The sequence continues at coordinate 4,840 of JBGPRA010000157.1, forward strand.
GCAAGTCGTTAATGTGACATGCCACAGTCATCGCGATTACGGCATCATTCTCATCTACGCCTCGCTCATGGCAGTAGTTAGCATAGCGCTGATACGCACTCCCAAAGTGGCGCTCCATGTGGACCAACCATCAATCTACGACCCGAGTTCTTGAACCTACTGTTTTATATCAGTATCTTCTATCGCTCAGCTGTAGGCTCAGCGCGCCGACGCTGTTGTCCATGGTACGCATGTAAATTTGAGCGCGCCCGTTCGCATCACCTTTTCCCTGAATTCATTAGTAGCACACTAAGGATACGTCGTGAAATGGGTGAAATGAGCTGAAATGAGGACGAAATGGGCTGAAATGAGAACTGAAATGGCCTTATTATCTATTGAAATGCCTAGAAATGAAGAGTTAAAAAGTCCTAGTACGTTAACCATTATCGATTATAAGAATGACCGGCGAAGTGGATAAGGAGAAAATTGTTTTCTTTATAAAAAATTACTACGAGAAAAATAGGGAAACACCGAGTATGAAGATTATTTCTAAAGAATGTGGAATAAATTCTAGGGTGTTTTATGAATTATTTAA
>JBGPRA010000158.1:0-5398 GCA_041489375.1 Bathyarchaeia archaeon
CTATCAAAATGCAAGCGCGACTGCAAAGTAGAGGTGAGTTGTATGATCTGCCTCTCCGAGAAGTTATCGATGTTACAAGGAAAATCCACTAAATAGCGCGCGCGCCACTGTGGCCCACTATCCGCTTTTAGTGGTGAATCGATATATTCTACCCACATTCTTATATTGTGGGAAATTTTTTATTAAGCCATGGATGAAACAGCAGTCGTCGACGAAAAAGGTAGACTCGTTCTGCCCAAGAAGATAAGGGACGAGGCCCAGATCAGAGCGCGATCCAAGCTCGTCATTAGGGCCATAGGTGAGGGGAGGATCGAGCTTTTCGATCCCGACCTTCTCATGAGGAGAGCCCAGGATCTGGGCTCGAGGAAGCTCGTGGGCTGGAAAGAGGAGGACCACGAGGCTTCTGAGGTATTGAAGGAGCTGGCGGGATCTCGGGCGGATGAAGATCATTGACACCGTGGTGATCATCGGCTCACTCGACACCACAAACAGATTACATGCGCAGTGCATGGTTCATCTGGACGGTGTTTTTTCCGGTCGAGAGAACTATGTGCCTATGACGGCCATCCTTGAGGCGGATCTCGTGATGAAGGCCAGGGGATACGGTTATGAGGAGAGGCGTGTCTCCTGGAACGCGTTGGGATACAAGATTCCATCGGGGAAGGTTGTTGCGAACTCCCCCTCATCTATGCTGGCCGCCATAGATCTACAGGAGAAGGGGATGGATTACTTCGACTCACTAATCGCCTCACTGGCCATGGAGTTGGGGGCCAAGGTCTTAACGACGGACCAGGTGATCAAAGCCGTGGTCGAAACAGAATGGCAGTTAACTACCCACCCCTAAAGGGGTGGACTTGTAGTTCAAGTTCCCATTCGGGCAGACCACAATAGGCTGGCGCGCGCGGGCTGGGTGGTAAAAGGTTAACTTAATCGCTCGCGCTCATTCGCAGGTTCGAAAATACCCTTAAGTCTAAGAACCATTAAGAAACCGATGCTAACGATGTTAACAACCATAACAGCATGAGCCACCAGCTACTCCTGAGGACGGAAGCTAGGAAAAAATAATCCACGAAACACCCCCGCTAGGCGAATCGCCATTTTTTCAGCCGAATCCTCTGGAGTTCATAAATTTAACCTATTTGTTGATCCGATAAACCTCTATGAGCTCGACCTAACCCTTCAGAGAGGAAACGCTTGGAAGAACGAGACATTAGTGGAGCAGAGTTTTACCTATCCTGATGGGACACACACTTGGCATCACCGATAGTATGGGAGGTGAAAACTACGAATAATGGCGTGTATGAGACGCCATCTCTTGGGAAGGGCTGGTATACCTTCAGTATCTTCGGTCCTATAATTCACGCTAGTGACACGAAATATCTCTTAGGGTCTCATCGGTTCAAAGCCGATTACCCGAATTATAGCGGGCCACGGATCACATACTATAACGTGTTCGTAAAGTTCGAGGTTAAGAAAGACGGTGTGATCACTTTCTTCAATGTTTCAATTGAACAGTCTTAAGAAAAATTGGCCTATTACCCATTTGTTACCCTAATGGTTTCTTGTGAGCGTCGCGCGCGCGCAAGGTGGCGCTGTATAATATGCTTGTGAACATGTGAGGGGGTCGTGGGGTCTGGTGGAGGGGATTCTAACCGCTATATGATAGTCCACGAAGCATATAAATTCAAAAAAGTATTAGTTTAAAACATGGCAGAGCACATAGCAGAAAAAATCAAAACGGCTGACTGGAAAACCGAAAAACATGTTCCAGTAATTGAATGTAAAGAAAAAATACAAAAAGACGAGTTGTTAAACGTCAAGCTAACAGTGGGGAAGGAAATAAGTCACCCCAATACAACTGAACACCACATCAGATGGATAAGGGCTTATTTTGTTCCAGACGGCAGCACGTTCGCATACGATCTCGGATCATTCGAGTTCAACGCCCATGGGGAAAGTGGTGCCGGTCCGAATAAAGGGCCAGTTTACACTCATCATGAGGTGAGTTTCTCCTTTAAGACGGGTCAATCAGGCACTATAAACGCCGTATCATACTGTAACATACATGGATTGTGGGAATCGTCTAAAAAAATAGAAGTGCAGTAGTAAAAACGAGAGTGGCACATGACACCCATGCGCGCTCACGAAACTCAAGATAAGGCTAAAGCCCACACATACTACGCATGCGCTAGGCGCGCGAAGGGTTCATAAACTAATGATTTAAGGGATAGACGGGAAGGTTGTCAAGGAAACTCTTCGGATGGTTCGCCCCGAATCGCGGGGAAAAAGTACTTGCAATGGTGGAGAAGCACCTAGAGCTCACAAAGGGAACCGTCACTGATATGTATCATATGGTCGACGCAGCGGCGCAATGCGACGACCAGAAGTGCTCCACATACTACATAAGCCTCAGCAAGTTGGAGATGGAGGCAGACGAGTTAAGGAGGCAGATGATCGAGGCCCTAACAAAGAGCGAGATGTTCCCTGAAGAGCGAGACGACCTGATGGAGCTCGTGCGCGCCGTCGACTGGATAGCGGATTGGAGCAAAGAGGCTGGCAGGATACTCAACATCATCCACTTGGATGTGGCGCCGCAGGAGATGAGGAATGCTGCCCTCAACATGGCGAGGGCTGATGTTGACTGCGTAGTGGTTTTAGAGGAGTGCATCAAGATGATTTCTATCGACCCGAAGGAGGCCATCAACCTGGCGAACAAGGTAGAGCTGCTTGAGGAGGATATTGATGAACTCTACAGTCAGGCTCGAGTGCACCTAGCTAATCTCGATTTCAGGGGGTGGACGGTGGGGTCGCTAATTCTCCTTAATATGTTTCTCGATTCGCTTGAGACGGTTGCGGATTGGTGTGAGAACACCGCAGACATAGTCAGGGCTGTCTCTGTTAGGATTCGCTAAAAATGGAGTTTAAACAATATATTAATTCCAATAGTGTAAACACATGCGCGTAGATTAATTAGATTCCGTGAATAGTGTGCATCACTATAACCATCAGAAGAGTAAAAGTGGCTGTTGGATGAAGAAACTTGTAATGCCTTATCAAGTCAGGCGCGCGCTTGGACTACGGTTCGCGCGCGCGAGCTTAACTGAGCAGTTTTGATGTAGCTGAGAGTTAATACCAGCGTTCACACAGACATATATTCTATAAGCTTTGATTTCTAAATTGTAAAGTGATTATTGATGCGCGTAATCACAGTAAAATCGCTTGGACTGGCCCATACAAGCTACTACGTCTCAAGTAAGGGGGAATCCTTCGTAGTTGATCCCCGTAGGGACATAGATGAGTATCTAACGCTGGCCAGAAGCGACTATGCACCCTTAAAATACGTGTTTGAAACCCACCATAACGAAGACTATGTTATTGGAAGCCCTGAACTCCAGGAAACGACAGACGTCGAAGTCTGCCACAGCAAGGAGACTCCAGTCAAGTACGGTGACCACTCGCTAGGCGATGGCGACAGGTTCCAGGTAGGAGACCTAGAGGTCAAATGCCTCTGGACCCCAGGTCATACGCTCGACAGCATGTGCTACGTCCTCACCGACCTGAACGGCTGCGATGAGCCCCTTGCTGTTTTCACGGGGGATACATTGTTCATTGGAGATGTGGGGAGGACTGATCTGCCAGGCGAGGAATTCTGGGAGAAGATGTCTAGCATGATGTTTGACAGCCTCCATAAGAAGGTCCTACCGCTCGGGGATCACGTCATGCTATTTCCAAGCCACACTGCGGGAAGCATCTGTGGAAGCCACATCAGCAACAGGGAGGTTAGCACCATAGGATACGAGAAGCTGAATAACACTCAGCTGAGCCTCAACAGGGAGGAGTTCATCCAGAACAGGTTAGCCAACGAGATGCAGCGGCCCCCCTATTTTAGTAGAATGGAGGAGTGGAACCTTAACGGTGCCCCGTTATTGAAGGATGTATTCGTGTCAAAGATGCTGAAGCCTGAAGATTTTAAGAAAGAGTTCGAGAAACCTAACTTTTTTATCCTGGATACCCGCCAACCTGACGCCTTTGCTGCCAGCCACATACCGGGCTCAATCAACATCTGGCTTAATGGAGCAACGTATTATCCAGGCTGGTTCATTGACTACAAGGAGCATATTCTACTTGTATCCGAGAGGAGGGAAGACATACCAACTGTGACCACCTACCTGCACCGCATCGGGTATGATGATGTCTCAGGATACCTTTGCCCAGGAATTGACGCTTGGAGGAACGCTGGCAAGCCTACCGAAGCGTTGATCTCACTGCACTTTGGGGAACTGAGAGAACTCTTGAACAAGAGCCAGATTCATGTGCTAGACGTGAGGGAGGACAGTGAGTATTACTCAGGCCACATAAAGGGTAGCCAGAACATCTACGTGGGGCACCTGATGGAGAAGCTTGACAGTGTTCCGAGGGAGAGTACTATCTGTGTTACCTGTAGTTGGGGGGGTCGGAGTGGAATAGCGGCGAGCCTTCTAAGGAAAGAGGGTTACAGAGTGGCAAACCTGTTGGGTGGGATGCAATCCTGGAATTCGGCAAAACAGCCCACTGAGGTTGATGCTAAATTCTTGGAACGAAGGTGGATGCCTGTTTGCCCATTCTAAAATATTCTCACAGAGGTGTTTTGATATGTGTGCACGCATCGCCATTCCTTAGAGTATGCGCGCGCAATCTTAAGCGATAATGTTTAATAAAGAAAAAACCGATTAAATTTATGCTCCGCCATCACTAAACCATCAACTAGTCGAGGTAGAGCGCCGAGAAAAAGAGGAGTGAAACGAAAATGTTGTATTTGCTGAGCTTCGAGTGGTACGGAAATCCGGACCAGCTGAAAGAGTGGGACGCTTCCTTTAAGAAAACCTGTGAGGAGATGAAGGGAATCAAGTATATGGGCAGGTGGGCACCCATGCAATCTCAATATCACTTTACTTACATGTTCGATACGGATGATTATAATAAACCGAATATAGTTTTGACAAAAGCCCGTCCAGGTTACACCCGTGATTATAACAAAGTTCCCCACAGCGAAGTGGAGGTTTACCAAGGTCCCATTGACAAGTAAAAATTGGAAACCTCTCATTTGTTAGTGTCGCGCCACGATGCCCTGCGCGCGCGCATACAAGCTCAAGCCGCTGGTAGCGAGTAAGGGCGAGAAGTAGTCTCTTCTCTCAATAAGGGAGAAGCCAGCGTCAGCGCGCGCGCTTGTGTGGGCCATAGCCTTATCCTCAGCTCCACCCGATACACAACCGTGAATTTGTGATGGTTGACCTTGTATTGTTACAGTCGGTTTCGTATACCGCAGGTGCGATCAGCGTAGTACTTGGCGTAATCTACTACGCGATTAACCTGAGGGAGACAAACAGAAACCGGCGAGTCGCCCTAACCAACACGCTGA
>JBGPRA010000159.1:0-5389 GCA_041489375.1 Bathyarchaeia archaeon
GTGAACTACCCATGACTTAAGTCATGGGCTTCCTGATTCACCGAGGCGACTTGCCCAGCTCCGCTGAGTTGGGTAGCGGTCTCCTCTCCTTCAGGCGTATATTCGGCTCGTCCCAAGCCTATCTCAAGTCCACGCTTGAGAATGTTCCTCGCGGCGTTCACATCTCTGTCAATCGTTAAGCCACACCCAGGGCATCGATGCATCCTCTCACCCAGACCCTTCTCCACCCTCCCGCCGCAGCCAGAGCAGACTTGGCTGGTTCCACGGGGATCGACGAACGCCGTCACACCCTCCGATAACCTCGCCATGTAGGTCAGTGCGTTCCTCAGCAAACCCCAGCCAGCGTCAGCTATGCTCTTGCTCACGCATCTATTCCTCTGCATGTTCTGGATCTTCAGGTCCTCAAGGTAGATCCTCTCATACTTGTTCACGATGCTCCTCGCCGTCTTGTAGGAGAAGCCATGCGCGCATATTTAGTATCCACTGATAATATTTTTTCTAGAATAGTTTATCTTATTCTAATATTTGCTTCCTCAGTAATAATCCCATTATTAATACTAAGTCCGCGCGCATAAGTGTTCATTAATTCATTTTCGGCCTTATTTCGCGAATGAGGCCTTTTCCTTGGTTTAATAAGTGAAGGCTGCGATACAGTTAGCAAGCTCCGGCCTCCCCACCATGTGAGCCACGATAGCGACCACGTAGATGCAGGCGAAGCAGATACCGACGTGCATCCTCACCTTGGCCACTCCTCTCCAACGCAGGTTCTCCATCATCAGCTCAAGCTTACCCGCCTTGAAGCTCCTCTCCACCGACATCCTCAGCCTGTACAGGCCCACCAGCCTCGGATCACCCCTCACCTTGAACCGCTTCGTCAGCCACAGGTCGATCACCGGGTCCCTCACCTTGGACGGGTGCGGGATCACCGGCTCGGCCCCGAGCCCTCTTATCATAGTGAAGACCTCCGCCGAGTAGATCTGCCTGTCCGCTACGACGTGGCTTACATGCTTCCCCAGCGGCTTGAGCAGCCGTGAAGCCTGCTTCAGCAGCGGCCCCGCCGCGTCTTTGTCATTTACGTTCGCGGCCCTCACGACGTACGTCAGAGGATAGGCTTTCATCGAGACGACGGCGTGTGCCCTCCACCCGAGCTCGTAGTTCCTCCGGTCGGTCTTGCCCACCCGGGCGCCCCTGTCGCTCCTGCCTCCCCTCCTCTCGCGCCTCGAGTAGGCCTTCATAAATGTGCTATCAAGGCTGACCTTGATGGCCTCCTCATCATCCACTATGCGCATCCCGAGGGCCTGGTCCCTCAGCTCCGCGAAGAGGCTCTCGATGTTCTCGGGGCCGGCGCGGGTGATGAAGAGGCTGAAGGTGTTGTGCTTCGGAGTACAGTCGCCGAATTCGCAGATGTCCCGTGCGTACTGCCTCTTCTCCAGCCTCCTGCAGAGCTTTCTTATCGACGGTATGGCCTCGAAGCGCATGAACATGAGGGCGAGGAGCATGGATCGCACGGGGTACCGTGGCCTGCCTTTCCCTGAGTTGGCGTATCTGGCCTCGATCCTGGCGGTGGTGAGGCTTATATCGGTGTTTGAGAAGAGGAGGCTGAGGGTGTCAAGGGGAAGAGGTTGAAAGCCGTCTGGAACGGTTTATCACCTCCTTCATGAGTTATTTCCAAAATCCCCTTGAGCCCTCGCCTCTAAATATTTATTTAAGCCACGGATAGGCTTAATCTGAGGAAAAGAGCCCAAAATGAATTAATGAACACTTATGCGCGCCGCTCTACCTGTGGATATTCGGAGACAATGTGGAAGATCGCTTCGGACACACCAACTTCATATTCTTCTACCTACTCAGCGGACTCGCTGCATCATTCGCGCAGCTAGCTTTCAGCCTCGGATCAGACATCCCGAACCTCGGGACCTCGGGGGCAATAGCGGGGGTGCTAGGCGCATATATTTTGATGTTCCCATAGAGATAAGTCAGCGTACTGCTGGGCCGAGTTGTGACTCAAATGCCTGCCTTGATTGTGCTCGGGTTCTGGTTCATTCTGCAGTTCTTCAGCGGCATCGGTTCCATCGCTGAGTCATCGGAGACGGGCGGCGTCGCCTATATGGCGCACATCGGCGGATTCGTAGCCGGCTTCGTGCTGGCCCTTTTTCTTAGGGGTTCAACGCCACAGCTACGATAATCGATGTATAGAAGTGTACATCTGGTTCTCTATCACGACGAAGGCGATTTAGCTACTTCTCGTATACGAACTCGCCACCAACCATCGTCATCAACACCTTCAAGCTCAGAATCGTGCGCGCCCCGAAAAGTTAGGTAGCGAAACTTGAAACTTGTACTAAAATCTTATTTAATAATAAGAGATAATTGAACTGAAGTCCCAAATGATTAGCCTTGATCTGGTGGGTAGATGTGGCCTCTACTGTGGTCACTGTTCGATCCACAGGGCATACAAGGATTCCCGGAAGCTGCAGGAAGATATCGCTAAGAGATATGGCTGTCTGCCTGAGGACGTAGTGTGTGACGGATGCCAAGCCGTCGATGGATACTGCTGGTGCATCGAATCAAAGTGGGGAAGTAATTGCAAGATTGCGAAGTGCCTCGAAACGAAGAACCTGAAATACTGCCACGAATGCTTGGAATACCCTCAATGCACGAGTTTTAACGAGTTTGCGGAGGAAAACCTCAAAAACATTGGAGTTGATGTGATAGAAAATCTTAGGAAAATCAAGGAAGGAAAAATCGAGGACTGGCTATCAGAACAGGATAAAAAGTGGAGATGCGGAAACTGTGGCAAGCCATCTATCAACTCTGTGGAAGTCGACCGCTGCCACTGGTGCGGAGCTAAGCTCAGATAAAAAGGGAGACTGCACTCATACGATACCAAGAAACACGCTCATAGACAGTGAATTTGATATTAGCCTTCACACGAGCTACCGACACTGGTCTTAAGCCCCCATCGTAAAGTTTTATGAAAATTCAAATATCGACTTAAGATTCAAGAACGCATCTCATTATAGATTAATTGGTGGCGCGGATGGCGACTAGATGGCCGAGAAAGAAAGCCTGGAACTGGTACGAAGGTCAGCCGTGGATCGTGGGATGCAACTTCACCCCAAGCACAGCTGGGAATCAGATCGAATTGTTGCAGGAAGAGTCCTTCGATATTAAGACTATCAGGCGCGAGCTTAGCTGGGCGGGTGACCTCGGATTCAACACCATCCGCGTCTACCTCCACGACCTGGTGTGGTTGGCAGACCCTGACGGGTTCAAGGCAAGGATGAATCTCCTCCTCGACGCTGCATCACGTTTCGGCATCCACCCAATATTTGTCATCTTCGATGACTGCTGGAACCAGGAGCCAAGCCTCGGAAAGCAGCCCACTCCCAGACCCGGCGTCCACAACTCGATTTGGGTACAGAGCCCCGGGTCGAGAATCGTCACCGACCCCTCGAAGTGGAGGCGACTCGAGGACTATGTGAGAGATGTGATCGGCTCCTTCCGGTCAGATGAGCGCATCCTACTCTGGGACCTCTACAACGAGCCAGGCAATAACAAGCTGGGGGAGGCCTCCCTCAGATTGCTGAAGTCAGTCTTCAAGTGGGCACGCGAGGCTGAGCCCACTCAGCCGCTATCCGTCGGGGTCTGGTTTGATAACCCTACCTTGAACGAGTTTCAGCTCAGAGCGTCGGATATAGTTACCTTCCACAATTATAAGGACGTAACAAGCCTTGAGAAGCAGATAGGGAGCCTCAAGGCTTATAGAAGGCCCCTAATCTGCACCGAGTACATGGCGAGGTCGATGGGGAGCCGCTTCCAGACGCACCTCCCAGTATTCAGGAGGGAGCACGTCGGCTGCATTAACTGGGGATTAGTCAGCGGTCGAAACCAGACCATATACCCATGGGGCTCCCTGGAGGGCTCACCTGAGCCTAAGGTGTGGTTCCATGACATACTCCGAAGTGATGGGACACCATTTGACGCTGGGGAGGTGTCCCTCATCAGGGATACCATCAATAAGGGTCGATAATCGCAAGTGGGCTAGTCACCGGCTAGGGTCTAGCGTGACAGCTTTACCTAGTACTGGATGCCTTCCCTTGAGACAAACGTGACAGGGGCTTTCACTTCCCTGACCTCGTTCACAAAGTCTGCCCTATCAATGATTTTCTCTGGAGCGTACCTCCCCGTGAGAACAACGTCCGTCCCCTCAGGAAGCTTGTCCAAGAGGGATAACACCTCCTCGGTGTCCGCGATGCCTATATAGGCAGCGAGGCAAACCTCATCGAGTACGAGTAAATCTGGCGGGTGGTCAGATTTGAGCACCTTCCTGGCGTACCTAAGAGCCCTAAAAGCCGCTGCCTTATCCTCCTCATCTGGGCTTCGGAGGCTCCCCTTGAAGCCACGGAGGCTAACCTCGTCCTCATCGGCTCCCGACTTAATCCACCCCGGCTTGCCGAACTGCTTAATCTCGTAGAGTGGTCCCAGGATCTTCGCTGCCCTGTACTCCCCAGTCTTCTTCCAGTGCTTTAGGAATTGGATGATTATGACGCGGTGGCCATGACCTAGTGATCGGAGGGCAAGGCCGAGACTCGCAATTGTTTTGCCGCCACCAGTGCCATAGTAGAGGTATACGTGGCCCATGGCTTTCACCCGCAGACCTCACAACCCTCGATGGGGCGGCCACCAGCGTACTCAGCCTCTGCTGTGGCGACCTTTTCCTCCCCCCTCGACTCGACGCCGAGATTGAGGACCTGCATACCCTTGCTCCCGTAGCGGTATACGGTGACACCCTTGCAACGGAGTTTGTATGCGAGGTGAAAGACGTTTTCGACGTCATTGAGGCTAGCATCCTCCGAAAGATTTACTGTCTTCGAGACGGCGTTCTCAGTGTGTTTTTGGAAAGCAGCCTGTATCTTAACGTGCCAATCGGGGGTTATGTCATGAGCGGTGACGAAGACCTTTTGTAAGTCCTCGGGGACGCCCTCGATGCCCCTGATTGTACCATGACTAACTATCTTCTCCAGCGTTTCGCCACCATAGAAGCCACGCGTTTTCGCAATCTCCTCGAAAATGGGGTGAAACTCGAAAAGGCGCGCACCCTCCAGGACGTGGCGCATGAAGGCGACTGCGAAGAGTGGCTCGATGCCTGAGGAGCAACCGGCGATGATGCTTATGGTGCCCGTTGGCGCGATTGTGGTCACCGTCGCGTTCCTCCTCGCCTTAAATTTACCTTTCCAGATACTCGCCTCGAAGTTGGGGAAGGAACCTCTCTCCAATCCGAGTCGCTCCGACGCCTTCCCAGCCTCCTCATTTATGAATTTGGCTACCTCCTCTCCGATCTCTGTGGCTTTTTCGGAGTCGTAGGGGACGCCCATGCGGATGAGGA
>JBGPRA010000160.1:0-5310 GCA_041489375.1 Bathyarchaeia archaeon
AGAGGCTCAGATACCCGCTCGTTGAGAAACAGACTGGAAGACCATGCAACCTTTCCATGGGCAAGATGCAGGCAGGCGACTGGGTCTCAACAGTCGCAGGCTGGGCAACACTGGAGTGCAGAATAGGTTTCGTCCCCGGGGAGACGCGCCAAAGCGTCGAAGAGGAGATCAAGAAAACCATACGAGAAGCAATAAAAGACGACGCATGGCTCAAAGATTATCCACCCAAGATAGAATGGTTCGGCTGGGACACAGACCCCTGGATGGAGCCCACGAACTCAACTCTGGTGAAGACGCTTCAAGAAACAGGCAGTAAGGTATACGGAGAATCACTCGAACTTACCGGCGCATCCGGCGGACTAGACGCACGCTTCGGCCACTACTTCAACGTACCATCCCTCTCATACGGACCCACAGGGGCCAACTATCATGGCGTCGACGAATACGTCGATCTACCTTCACTCATAAGAGTGACAAAGACTCTGGCGCTATTCATTACCGATTGGTGCGGAGTATAAACGCACTACATGGGTTTAGAAAAATACCCAAGCACGAATCGTGGCTAAAAATTTTAAGAATGCCAGAGTAGAAATATCAGGCGATTCGCATGTTGAAAATAGGAGATACTGCACCTGATTTCTGCCTACAAGGAGACCAGGGACGGACCTGTCTCAAGGACCTGAAAGAAAAATGGGTGGCACTGTACTTCTACCCAAAAGACAACACATCGGGCTGCACCATGGAAGCCCTTGAGTTCACCGCTTTGAACCAGGAATTCGAAGCCGAGGGAGCAAAAATACTAGGAGTCAGCGCAGATTCAGTTGAGAGCCACGCAAAGTTCAGGGAGAAGAAAAACCTCACACATGCACTTCTCAGCGACGTGGAAAAAAAGACTCTTGAATCATATGGAGTCTGGCAAACCAAGAAAATGTATGGCAAAGAATTCAAGGGCATAATCCGCAGCACCTACCTAATCGGACCGAAGGGGTTGATAGCCTACATCTGGCCCAAGGTCAAGCCTGAGGGCCACGCCGATGAGGTACTAGAAAAGATTAAAGAACTAAAATGAACAAACCCCAACGCACAGGAAGTGCAAGCAACACATTCAACTTTATAATTAATTAAATACCATCTACAGCAACTTACTCACCATGAAACTAGATGTGAAAAATATCAGACTCACAGAGGCTCAACTTCCCTTACTACTCATCGGCTTAACCGAGGAGGCTAAGGAGAAGGGAGCCAACCTGAAACTCACCGGAGCCATGAAGAAAATGGCTCAGAGCGTCATAGGATTAGGCGACTTCAAGGCAACCCAAGGGGAACACTCCCTCCTATACAGCAATGGGAAGATCCACTCCGAAAGGATAATGCTCCTAGGCTTGGGTAAGAGAGCCGAGATCACACCTGATCAGCTACGAGCGACCCTGGGGAGTGCATCCCGGGTAATCAGGGACCTCGGCGTGGAGAAACTCGGAGTAAGCCTACCCAATCTAACACAAGGCGCATTAAGCGAAGAGGCAGTCGCCGAAATAGTCGCTGAGGCATTCATAATGGGAAGCTTCAGCGACCCATTCCATAAAACGAAGGACCTCGACAAATTCAAGGCAATCAAGGAACTCCACCTCATAACCCAGAAGGACACCAAGGGAATAGCACTAGCAGCTGAGCAAGGCCGCATCATAGCCGAAGCTGTAAACCTCTGCAAACAACTCGCATGGGGTCCTCCAAACCACATAACACCGACCAGGCTCACCGAGGAAGCAAAGAAACTCGAGACACTCAGCGTAAAGACAACAGTCTACGACAGGGAACAAGCAAAAAAGATAGGTCTACACAGCTTCCTCGCAGTCGCAAAGGGCACATCCGAGGCCCCAAAGTTCATCGTGATGGAATACGGCGACCCTAAACATAACACAGTCGCACTCATAGGTAAAGCGATCACCTTCGACTCGGGTGGGTTATCCCTCAAACCAGGGGAGGGGATGCACCTCATGAAGGCTGATATGACCGGAGGAGCCGTAGTAATCTCCTCAATGAAGGCCATCGCCCAACTCAAGCTACCCCTACATGTCATAGGAGTCGTCCCAGCCACCGACAACATGCCCGACGGCGGCGCCTACCACCCAGGCGACGTAATTAACACATACAGCGGCCTAACCGTGGAGGTCATCAGCACAGACGCAGAAGGCAGAATGATCCTTAACGACGCACTGAGCTACGCTGCTAAAAACTACAAACCCACAGCCATGTTCGACTTCGCCACCCTAACTGGAGCGATGGAAGTCGCCCTCGGGGAGCATGCTATGGGTTACTTCGCCAACGACGACACTGTCGCTGAAAGGATCGAGAAGGCCTCGAAGAGCAGTGGAGAGAGAGTCTGGAGGATGCCCCTCTGGGATGTCTACGACGAGCAGCTGAAGAGCGACGTGGCCGACTGGAAACACACCGGCGGCCGCCCAGGCGGAGCAATAACAGCGGCGAGGTTCCTAAGTAAATTCGTCATGGACACCCCATGGGCTCACTTCGATATCGCAGGGCAGGATGAGCAAACTAGCGACAAGGGATATAATCCTAAGGGAAGCAAAGGCCCCGCCGTCAGGCTAATCGTCGATATGCTGAGGTACTGGAAGTAGATAGTGGCGAGCACATTCTAGTAGATTATACAACGTAACTTACTCATCGTGCCTCGTATGCACGGTTAATTGAGGCGCGCGTAAATTATTCATAAAAATTATAGATAAAAACAATGATACTCTAAACGACCGATATGAGGAAGAAAATGTTCATAGGGGGAGCAATTTTGATTCTTCTGGGCGTGATCCTCGTAGTATCCCTTATTGGTATGATTATTGGCGTGCCGATTCTACTCATCGGCGGCATCATGTTTTGGGCATCTATATTTGTACCAGAGGATAAGAAGGAGTCAACACCCGCTAGTTCGACATAATGCGTCGCGTGCGCGTTGAGAGGCTTAGATGACTTTATTATAGACGCATAGAGTCTCAGACGCCGCGTTCTCCCATGTGAAGCAGTTCTGCACTCTCTTCCTCCCATTCAGCCCCCACGCCTCGGCCTCAGCCGGGTCACGTAACGCCTCGTTGATACCCCAAGCGATGTCGTCTGGGTCACCCCCATTGACGTGCAAACCGCATTTCTCCGAACCATTTGGAACAACTTGCTCTGCAAAGCCCACAACTCCTCGGGCCCCGACAACAACAGGTTTAGCCATCGACATAGCTTCGAGGCTCACTATACCGAATGGCTCGTATTTAGACGGGAATACGCATAGATCAGATGCAGCGTAGTGCAATATTCTCTGCTCTTCAGGTAGGAACTCATAAACCAGCCTAACAGACCCTGACAGCTTTAAAGTCTCAACCACATACTTGATCTGGTCTCCTAGCTCACCGCATCCGAGTACTACAAGTTTTGCCTTGGGTGAATCTTTATTGACTCTATTCATAGCGAGAACCAGCTCTAGAGCCCCCTTCACCTGCGAGAGCCTTCCAACGAATAGGATCATCTTCTCGTCTTTACCTATTCCGTAGCTGCTTCGAAGCGCCGAGATGTCTGAAGGACTGCATTTAGCTGGGTCGTATCTCGCTGGGTCGACGCCATTCCACACCATGTTGATCTTTCTCCCGTCCCAACCATGGTCGGATAGATCCCTCTTCATCGCGTTGCTTACTGTGACGATTTGATCTGCATTCTCAGCCGCTGTCCTCTCAATCCCTGAAACGACCTCTGATCCTCCGCCGTTTGCCCTACCCCACTCCGTGGAGTGTACGTGGAAGACAGTGGGCAACTCCGAATTGTGCTTTAAAATCAATCCCGCAGTACTGCTGAGCCAATCGTGGAAGCAGACCATATCAAAGGATCGGCCGTCCTCCTTGATCAGCTTGTTGAGTAACTTATCGGCGGATAGTACATTATAGAGCTGAATATCGCTAAAGAACTTCATCCCAGAGCCCCTTAGACTGCTATCCGAGATGAGGTTGAAGACGTTAGTCGCATCCGAGACAAGCGCCCTGTGAACCTCGACTCCGTCGAGGATCTCTTTCGTTGGTAGTGCCCCCCTGTTGAGTGTGAATACTGATACCTCGTGGCCCATCTTGACTAGGGTCGGTGCCATGTTCTGAGAGTAGGTGCCCAGACCCCCCACGAGCGAGGGCGGATACTCGTATACGAAGAAGGCTATCCTCATTCACTCACCTTAACGACTCGTCTTTAGTATGGTGTACTTTAGGGTGATAGTAGGCTTTGCGGAGAGGAGGTTTAGAATTATGTTCACTATCAGAAATGGACTAAGTAGCAGAGATGTAATGCATCAATTTGTACAAACGCGCACGCAATCGCGCACTAAGATATATCAGCCTCAATAGACCTCCTCAAGGGAGACTACAATGCCATGGGTCGACTCAGGCGGCGTGAACATCTGGTACCAAGTGAAGGGTGAGGGAACACATCTCCTACTTTGTAATGGCTGGGGAGGGAGTAGCGAAAGCTGGAGTGAAGAAATGGTCCGCCTCCTCGCCGAGAAACACAAGGTTGTGCTTGTAGACAACCGAGGAACCGGCAGAAGCGGAAAACCAAATGAGCCATACACCATGGAACAAATGTCCGGAGACTCAGCTAAAGTAATGGCTGAACTGGACGTAGGCCCAGCGCACGTGCTTGGATTTAGCATGGGAGGCTACATTGCGGAAGCACTTGCCATCTATCATCCGGAGAGGGTTCGGAGCCTAATCCTATGTGCAACGACACCCGGCGCCATTAATAGAGTTCCATACAGCACTGAGGTAGCTCAGGAACTAGCTAAGGTAAGCGACGAGAAGGTTTCCAAGCACGACCAGGTGAAGGCTCTCGTCTATCTACTCTACTCTAAGAAATATGTTGAGCAACGACTTGAGGAGCTCATCTTGGAGGAGAGCTACGACGCCAACCCAACTCCAGTGTACGCGTTGAAATGCCAGAGCGCCGCAACGGCTTCATTCGACGCCTACGACAGGCTCCCAGGATTGAAGGTACCTGCCCTCATCATCACCGGTGGCAGCGACCGCCTCATACCACCCGAGAACAGCCGCTTACTCGCAGAAAGGATCCCCAAAGCGGAGTTACATATTCTACCTGGACTTGGACACGGGTTCCTGAAGCAAGCGACTGCCGACTCCGTGGATCTGATTCTTAAATTTACATCGCGAGTAGAGAGACGTCTCCTATAGCCCAAAAAAGAATGAATCTAACCTCATTAGCCTCCTTATCGTAATTGTAATCGCATATGCGGATGACTAAAACTAAATTCAGTAC
>JBGPRA010000161.1:0-5299 GCA_041489375.1 Bathyarchaeia archaeon
ATATCCCCCGCGAGAACAGCGAAGACCTTCGCAGCATCGGCCACTTTAACGAGTTCGACATTCTCATCAGGTGTGTGGGATAAACGTGGGTCGCCGGGTCCATACAGGACTGTGGGTATCCCTGCGTCGCGGACGAGCCACGAGGCATCGGTTCCAGCTGCCTTTCCATATAATTTGGGCTTTCCTCCGGTCAACTTCTCGACTACACTGGCGAGACTTTTAACGACTGGTTCCTCGGGGGATACTTGCATTGGTGGCCACTCATCAAGCATATTGATCTCCGTTTCTAGCTGGTGGTCTCTCTCCTTTACGATATCGATTGCGGTTTTGATCTGGCTTAGGGCGGCTTCTGGGGTCTCCCCAGGGAGGAGGCGTCTGTCGACCTCAATCTTGCACAGGTCGGGTATCACGTTGATCTTTGTTCCGCCCTGTATTGTTGTGACACTGAGGACCGGTGGGGGGACGTCGAAGAGTTCGTTCCATCCCTCGAGCCTTATGCCGTGAAGCGCCTCGATTATGGCATGCATCTTGTCTATAGCGTTGACTCCCAGATGCGGCCTTGAAGCGTGGGACCCCCTACCCCGCACAATTATCTCTGCCCAGAGTATCCCTTTATTCGCTATCTCGATCCTCAGATCAGTGGGTTCGGAGACGACGGCCATGTCCGCTTTTAGTCCATTCTCGATAAGGTAGCGGGTCCCCCTTAGACTCCCCGTCTCCTCGTCAGCGACTGCGGTTAATATGAGGTCGCCCCTAAACCTTGCCCCGGACTTAACGATGGACTCGATTGCGGCGACCATCGACGCAACACCTGACTTCATATCCGCAGCACCTCGTCCGTAAAGTCTACCCCCATTGATCTCACCGCTAAAAGGGTCATGGCTCCAGCCGTTACCTGGGGGCACGACATCGATGTGCCCATTATAGAGAAGGACGGGTGTCCCTCTGCTCCCCGTAAGCCTCGCGACGACATTTGTCCTCCCCGGCTCTCTCTCGACGTACTCTACCTCAAGGCCGAGACTCGTGAGCTTCTTGTAGACGATCTCCGCGCAATCTCTCTCCCCACCTGGGGGATTTACACTCGCGGCCCTTATCAAGGATCTTAAGAGATTTGTTGCTGATTCGCCTTCGACGTACTCAGCTAGATGTGAAGTATCCTTCAAAGTCTGACCCTCTAAAGATTTTAATCGATTAATCGACACTTGATAGTTAAAAGTCATTGGGGTAACGTTATGACCAAAAACGTAACAAGCGTGAAAATACTCGGAGTTGTGGGCAGCCCGAGGCGAGGGAACACAGAGATACTAGTAAAAGAGGCCCTCAAGTCCGCCGAAGAGCTAGGCAACGTCGAGACTGAGATCCTCCACCTTCACCCCCTCAAGATTAATCCATGTATCGCCTGCTTCCGGTGCTTCAACGAGGCTGAGAATGGACGTGCTTGTCCGAGCTTCGAAGATGACATGGAGAAGGTCTACCCGAAGCTCGCAGACAGCGATGGAATAATCATAGGTAGCCCAGTCTATTTTGGTGGTATTAGTGGCGAGCTTAAAGTCCTCCTCGACAGGACCGAGCCCTTCGTCAGGTACGCGAGGACGGACTACGGTGGGGGCCTCTCGAACAAGGTGGGTGGGGCGATAGCTGTTGGATACAACAGAAATGGCGGACAGGAGACCACTATCCAGATGATCCACAGCTACTTTCTCGTTCACGACATGATAGTCGTTGGCTCGGGACCTCAGGAGACTCCTGGCTGCTACTACGGTGGCGGGGCGGTCACATATCCTAAGAGGAGTAGAATACTAAACGCTGTTCTCGAGGATGAGCTGGGCGTGAGGTCTGCCCGTGGCTTAGGTAGGAAGGTTGCCCTAGTCGCTAAAATGGTGAAGGCCAGCTCTCCCTAGTAGGTTGTAGTCACCTTCGTTTCTTCAGCCAGTGGTCAGCAACCTCTCTCCCTTGGGCGAACCAGACCCCTGGATCGGATTTCATCCTCCTGATAAGCCTCTCTAGCATCGCTGTTCTCGAAGGACGGCCGATTATCTGGGGATGCATTGTGAGGACGAAGCAGAGTCCTTCCTCATAGAATCCATTGTACTCCTGCTCCCAGATGGAATAGACGTGTGAGGGATCGGTTATTGTCCTCCCCACCAGTCGGGTGCTATATAGGAAGTATGGGGCGTCGTCCATTATCCAGCTGACGGGCAGCTCTACAAGGTCTATCTCTGTGCTATCCAACTTGTGGAGGTAGGGGAGGTCGCTGTTCATCATATTACTCGTGTACTTGAAGTGGTTCTCCTTCAGGAGCCTGATAGTGTTGGGGGTGAACTCCCAGCTTGGTGACCTATAGCCGACGGGTCCCTTGGGGTCAAAGTCCTTTATGAGTGAGAGGCCTTTCGACATGATGGTTTTCTCCTCATCGAGGCTGATATTGTCCAGCCATTCGTGGTGGTACCCGTGGTGCCCTATCTCGTGACCTTGAGCGACGATATCCGCTACCGTCTCTGGGTAGCGCTCCATAGCCCAACCCGTAACGAAGAAGGTTGCCTTAATGTCGTACTTCTTAAGAAGTCGTAATATCCTAGGTACACCCGCCTTAGGACCATACTCTCCTTGTGACAGGGTCACGGGTCTCTCCAAGTTCTTCGGATCCCTCGCGGTCCAGAGAGACTCCGCGTCGAGGTCGAAAGTAAAGACAACCCCCATTCTCTTTGAATCTGGCCAAACGCCCATGTCGATCACGTTACCCTAATCAATATAACAACTGGAGCATTAAGACGATGGTATCGAAAACGGTTTGGTAAAGCAACGACTTTTACATTCTCGATCCCTAGATATAATCGGTTGTCTTGAAGATCGACTTCGGCGTACAGATCGAACCGCAATACGGCTATGAGTACAGTTACCTCAGGGAGGTCGCTCAGCGAGCAGAAGCCGCGGGATTTGAGAGCTTTTGGGCATCGGACCACTTCCTCATACGCCCCGACGCAGTCGACGTCGACTGCCTCGAGGCGTGGACCCTCCTCACCGCTATCGCCGTAGACACGAAGAGATTACGAGTCGGCCCAATGGTGTCGAGCCAGAGCTACCGGAACCCCTGCCTCGTAGCGAAGATGGCTGCGAGCCTCGACAGGATAAGTGGAGGGCGACTATACTTCGGCGTCGGCGCTGGTTGGAAAGAAGTAGAGTATAAGGCATATGGGTACCCATTCCCGAGCCCAGGGGCAAGAGTAAGGCAACTGGACGAGGCTCTCACTATAGCCCGTCAGATGTGGACTAAACAGCGAGCTGACTTCAGGGGCAAGTACTACAGCGTCAACGACTGCGTCGCCATGCCCAAACCTGTTCAGGACCCAATGCCTGTCCTCGTCGGCGGTACCGGTGATCACATGCTCAAGGTCGCTGCCAGACATGCACAGCTAGTGAACTTCGCGTGGAACATCGACCTTAAGGTATTCAGTGAGCGCCTAGCCGTCCTCAAAAAACACTGCGACAAATTAAACATAGACTACGGTTCAATCAGGAAATCAACTGGTCTCCACCTCGCTCTAACCGGCGTCAAGTCAGGGACCGTGGCGCCTTATGAAAGGTATAGCGGCGCAAAGAAGTGGGAGAGGAAAACGCCTGAGGAAGCCGCCACCTTCGTGAGAGGCTACAAGAAGCTAGGGGTGAGCCACTTCGTTATAGTTTTCCCATACGGCTCGGAAGCGGAGTCCATGGAATACTTCATGGACAACGTTGCTCCACAAATTTGATAAATTGAAGTAAATCCCCACGTGTGCGGGCTATCCACGTGTGTATTCTCGAGTCAAGGGGGAGATGCTGATCCAGCTGAGGCTGGACTTGAAGGGTCTGGGGTATACTGATGAGCAGCTGCAACCCGGGATAGCTGATGCGGATCGACTAAGCGGATCGGGTGCTAATGCTGCTATACGTATAGGCACGGCTAGGAAAACAGAGGGTCGATCCGCTGCCGATCCGGTCTGGTCCGATCCGATCTGCATCCGATCCGCTTCACTTCCCGCTTCTGATGCTTTTGCTTTCGACGCAGCCAACAAGGTCCTCGGGCAGAGCGGGCATTTTATGAATCGATTGTCGAGGCTAGAGAATTTCTAAACAACCTAGACGGTATGAGAAACGTTTTCAGGATAGACCTTGAGGGTGTCGCGGGTGGCCTAGGCCCGTCGCGCGCTTGGTCCAAGCAGAGACCCAATAGGAGCGTGCCGCCCGCAGGCCACCCGAGAGGTGACACCCGTGAAATACGTTGGAATAGACGTCCATAAAAAGATGTGTCAGGTAGCTGTCCTCGACGAGGAAGGCAAACTCCTTGACGAGATCCGATTCGCGAATGACCCTGAAGAGATAGAAGCGTTCGCTGGTAAGCTCACCACCTTCCACGACGAGGTGAAGGCCGTGGTCGAGTCGACTGGGAACCTCTGGATCCAGATCCATGACAGACTCGAGGAGCACGGATTCGACGTAGCCCTATCCAACCCATCCAAGACCAGGCTCATCGCCGAGACGAAGGTTAAGACAGACAAGCTCGACGCCAGAACCCTCGTCGCGCTGCTCAGAGCAGACATGCTGCCCACCTGCTACGTCCCCGGCGAGGAGCTGAGGAGCAGGAGGGAGATCCTCAGACATCGCCTGAACCTGGTGAAGAACAGGACCGAGGTGAAGAACCGGATACACGGCCTCCTAGACAAGCACGGGCTCCGGATGCCCGGCACAACAGCCTTCAGCAAGGACAACATTGCGTGGCTGAGAGGGCTAGACCTCGGATTCATGGACGACGCCATACTGCGAAGCGATCTAGCCCTCCTGGAGGCGGTCGACAAACAGGTGGAGGTCATCGAGGGTAAGATCGCTGCCTTGGCGGCGGAGGACAGGCAGGCGCGGCTGCTTATTACGACGACCGGCGTCGGCTACTTCACCGCGATGCTCATACTGACCGAGGTTGGCGACATCGGCAGGTTCCGCGGCGATAAGGAGTTCGCTTCATGGATGGGGTTGGCGCCGTCGGTGCATCAGTCCGAGGAGAAGATTCGGATCGGCAGCACCTCTCCTGGTAATAAGAGGTTGAGGTGGGCCCTGGTGGAGCGTGCTCAGGCTTCGGTTCGGTATGATGTCAGGTTCAGGGGACTCTATGAGCGGGTGTCGAGGCGTAGGGGTGCTGGGTGCGCCACTGTGGCGGGTGCTCATGAGATGGCTCGGATCATGTACTTCATGTTGAGTAGGGACGAGCCTTATCGAGATGCGGATGGAGGGTTGGTTGAGAGAAAGCTTAAGAACATGAGTAAGAAAG
>JBGPRA010000162.1:0-5264 GCA_041489375.1 Bathyarchaeia archaeon
ATATTAGAAAAATCTTAACCATAAAGCTACTTTGGCATAAGCCTCATCTAACGTAAAACAGATTGATCGAGAAATCAGCTCCTTCTGTAAGAGATTGGAGAGTGCACCCAAGTTTTTCTCAATTAAGATTCCCGAGTGCCCTGTATCCTCTCAAATCAAGAAAACAGAATTGGCTTCCATGGGGTTCTTCAGCAAAATTGAGTGCTTGTACAAGCGAGAAGATCAGGAACGAGGAGCACCAGACTCTCGAGACGCTGATCAACGAGGAGGCCCAGCTCTTTGCAAAGTACCTCCGCAGCGAGATCAATGCTTGGGTTCCTCGAGTTCCGGGGAATTAGCTTGTGCACCAGATCAGACAATCTGGTCTGGGTGTATTAAAAAAAAGGCGGGGTTTTCTAAAGTTTATCGAACTCACTACGCAGTTTTAGAGGAGAAACCTTTATTGTCATAACTGAGATGTAGTCTTTGAGCCATTTTGAGATTTTACTCATTTTCTCGTCGTATTCAACTATCATAATTGCGCGGGGTTCAGAAAGTAGGTAGTGTTGCGGGAAAGGAATATTTGAGCCAAAATTTATGCCTTTTTTCGTTCTCTCAGCCTCAATAGCCAATATTTTTTTCATGTTCTCAGCGAATGGTTCCTTTGCCCAGAACTCGATCAGATACTTCATTTTTTAATCGCCTACCTAGGCATTTTACTGGAGATCTGTTCAGTTAATAACACTTGTCCTTAACAGTAATTCAACTCGGGGGGGCCATAGTTTTATCCTCACTTCCACCCGATACTCAACCGTGAATTGCATTGGTTGACTTAACTTTACTCCAGTCCTTATCCTACATGGCTGGGGCGATTGGGGTGTGTATAGGAGCGCTGAGCTTCGCATTCAATATGAGGGCCTCCACGAAGAGTAGGCAGGTGGCACTTGTAACCACAATGCTTCAGTCATTCAACTCCCCCCAGGGATGGCGGGACTTCATGGAACTTATATCGATGGAGTGGGTGGACTTCGAGGATTATTCTAGAAAGTATGATTCGAGCGTAAATTTCGAGAATTTCATTAAGAGAATGTCGTTATGGGAGTTGTGCGACTACGTAGGCTGGCAGTACTGCAGTGGCTTAGTGGATATGGAGACCATCTACTACATGGGTGTGAAGAAGATGGTCGATCTTTGGAATAAGTTCAAGCCAATCATCGAGGAGTACAGGAGAACCGTGTGGGAACCAGATGACTTTAGCGCTTGGGAGCATATGTCTGACTCCTATACTGTCTGGGCGAAGGATAATGTCCCAAAACTGAGGGGTAAATGGAAAACTCAGTGACAGCCTTCGCGTAGCTCGTAAATTATTGTTATTCTGCGTATTCACTATAATCGCGCACGCAATTCTCAATTATTAAAATGGTCGAGTAGCTATGTCCATTAGGAACTTCTTCCATAGCCTTATCCTCAGCTCTATCTGATTGTTACCCGTGATCGTATGAGTGACAATAAACAATGTTATCCTGATGAGCGGGATGATGAAGCTGCAATCAAGAAATGGTTCGACAAATACCTCACCAGCGTCGCCGAAGGTGATCTAGACACCTACCTCGCATCATGGACCGACAACATGATCTTCCTCCCACCAAACCAACGCGCCAAGATTGGGAAAGAGTCCTGCAGGGAAATAGCGGAGGGCATCCTCCGATACGACGTCGAGCCAAAGGTGAAGGAACAGGAGATCAGTGTATCAGGTGACCTTGCCTTCGCCCGTAACCTGATGTCTGAGAGGTTCACTCCTAAGGGCGGCGGTGAGTCCTATGAGGCTGAGTTCAACAGCGTCTTCATCTTCAGGCGTCAAGCCGATGGTTCATGGATAGGAACAATCTGCATATGGAATAATACTTCTCCATAGCCTTATCCCCCAAGAATCCGCCCCTTTTTTGCAAAATGTTACATTCTTTTCGCGCGCGCATCCATGACAACTGAATAAGGATTAGCGTTACCAGCGTCGACACCGTCAAGGACCCAGTGGTCAAAGACTCATCCAGAAGCTGAGACGGCCTTGATCGACGCCTTAATCGGCTGTTGGTAATACGATTATAAATTTCACTTGTGCGTACGCGTATGTGAACCTAAGTCATGCGTTACCGCACGCGTGATTGGGTTCCATACCATTCATCGCGCGCACGATGGCCTAGCTCTTCTTTTCCAGAACCCTGGACTCCTTCAGGAGAAGCAGCGAATAGAGAACCGCGACTACCAGCATGAGGGCCCCACCAAGGTATGCGGGTGAGTCCAGCCCCAGTTGTTCCATCATCGCCCCACCCGCTACTGGGGCTACAATTCCTCCAGCATTCATGGAGATCATCCTAATGCTATTGGCTGTCGACTTCTCATCCTCGCTGATGCTCCTCATGAAGATACTGGTGAGAAGAGGATCAGACATGAACCCAGTCCCACTCCTGAGTACATACAGTATGGCCATGATCCCAAAGCCAGGGGATATAGGCATCAGAAGTATGAAGAACGCTGATAGAGCGACTCCCCAAGTGATACTTCTTAGGCCACCGATGCGCCGAGCTATCCCCGCTGCCAAACCCTTAGACATCGCCATAGCTAGGTTAGAGACCAGGAATAATGTGCCCAGAGCAGCGGAGCCGACCCCGAATTTCATGTATAAGTAGTAGGGGAAGAGACTGAACAACAGTCCACCCGCGACGTTTGCTAGAAGCCCAATGCCGCAGATCTTCAGCACCACCGCCCAGGACTTGAGGAATAGGCTGAAGCCCTTCGACAAGGTCTCATTGATGCCCAAGGCAGAGATGTAGATGAATGCAAACTGGAGGACAAACAGCATAGCTCCGGCGATCATCGTCACCCTGTAGGCTTCGAAGAGAGTGAAGCCCATCGAGGATGCTAGATACGGGGGTATGAAGCCGCCGAGGCTCCCCAGGCTCATCGCGGCGATGTTGATGAGGCCGTAGAGGCTGAAGGCTCTCGCCAAGTCGTGGCCTTCGAAGAAGGAGGAGTAAAGAGGATTGTTTACGGTGCCGGCGGCGTTGCACACGCCTATCAACAGAAAGGACAGGGCGAACGTCTCTACCGAGTTAGCCAAGAAGAAACCAATTATGCCCAATAGGCTGGCTACGGCTCCGATCAGAATCACGGGTCTCTTGCCTATCTTGTCAGCTAGTATACCTGCTGGGATCATCAACACGGTTGAGCTGAGCGAATTCATCATGAAGATGAAGCCGAGGCTCTGCGCGTTGAACCCGTAGGTGGCGAGGTACAGCATCATCACGGCGTTGAATACGCCGTTGAAGACCCCGTTCATGAGGCCGCCTATGATGAAGTACTTGGCGTTGTGGTTTAGCTTCGAGGGCTTTATGTCGTCGATGAGGCCTTTCCCCGTCTTCTGGTTCGTGCTGAAGAAACTGGGGGAGTAATTCATCTTTGCTAGGTACCTCCCTTAATTATATGGGACGAATTTGTGATAAAACTCCAGTACACGCGTCAGGGTCTCATCTAAGGAGACTTCGAGGTCTTCCTCTTCTCTGATGAGCTTTCTGAGAGCCTTGAGGTTATCGAGATTCAGCTCGCTGAACCTGTGTTCGATCATGTTTAATCGAGTCCGATTCAAGTTCTCAGCTTATAAAACGGACTCAAGTGTCATAATCGCTTGAAATAGTGACATGGCATGGTCACAAGTTGTGAGTATGTAGAGTTCTTTACAGGTATGTGTGGGCCATAGCCTTATCCTCACTTCCACCTGATATTAGAAAAATCTTAACCCAAATTCACTTTGGCATAAGCCTCATCTAACATGCAATAGTCCTATCCTGAGTTACAACTGATACTCAACCGTGAACTTGAATGGCGAATCCTCAAAGCCCGAAGATAGGCAGAAGGGTTATCACCGGGTTCGACTCCGATGGAAAGTCTGTCATATCGATGGATGGACCGGTACCCGACGCAGGGATCAGCGGTGTCTCCGACAGAGTAGTTCACTGGGTCTGGATGGCTAACGAAGTCCCCTCCAAGCTGAGCGACTTAGCTGACCCCATGGAGAGCTATTGGGGCAGTCGTTTGCGCGCGCGAAGGAAATATGCCTCACTGGGGATGTATCTGAGGATTCTGTTGACTCCGCCTTATTGGTGACATATATTTGAGGATTTTGATTTACCTCTGTTTCTACTCCCCCCAGATAAGCTTAAGGATCAATTCCTACGAAGACACCTCATAGGCTCCTTCACCGCATTCGCTGTTCAACTGGAAAAAAGAGATGTATCGTTTCATGGAGTCGCTGCCTGTTTTGATCTTCTTACTTATTTTTCCGTATCTTCTGATGATGTATTTCTCCATGTCGCTTCGGAAAGCAAATGATATGCCGGAAGTCCTGTAGAAATCGTTGAACGGAACAGCCCTGGTGAAGAGTAACATTCCAGGGGTGGCGGTTTTACTGAAAGAGATATCTATTAATTTGATGAGCTTATCTTCTTTTTTCAGAATGTCCCTCAAAAGCAAGATGTTTTCTGAGATGCCGAAGACCTTAAACAGGGAAGTATACGATGAAAGTAAGGAGGCTAATATTTCGTTTTCTATCTCGTTTTGTCCCCCGATTTTTTCTCGATAAACCTGTACAGCATTCTTGTTATTCACTTTGTATTCATGTAGGGTGAAGTCCATTAAAACACTCATTTCTTCTTCGTTCTCGAAAATCAATTCGTCTCTCTGCACGATGCCTAGCAGCTTCGCTGAATTAAATAAAATCTCCTTACTGAGACAGGACTCTATCATCTTATGATTTAACGGCATCCCAACTTCTCTAATTTTTTTGTATTTTTCTATGACGTCCACTAGGCCACTCCTCACATAAATCGTAGGATTTGTCAAATCTAAAGTTTATGCGTTTTTATATTTTTAGTCGGCGATAGATGGTTTCAGGTTTTGTCTGATGCTTGAACTTCTCGTAGAGCCAGTTCACAATCCTGCGCGCGCGGAGGCGGCGATGGTTCATATCCGGGTCGACTCGCCGGTTACCCGCTTCTACCATGGTGTGGCGGGGAGGCGTGGCCGGAAGGCGGCGTTGGTGGCGGCGGCTCGGAAGCTGGCGACGGTGTGCTATAGTGTGCTGGTGAATGGGAGGCCGTACTTTAATCCGTTGGATGCTCAGGTGTAGTGTGGACTCGCCGTGGAAGCGCTGACCATGGTGGTGGTCGTGCGCGTGATTGGCGGTGCCTGGTGGCGTAGTGTCATGTTGCCTTTGGTGTGGGTGGATAGGC
>JBGPRA010000163.1:0-5249 GCA_041489375.1 Bathyarchaeia archaeon
GATTGGTCCACTCGCTGCGGACGTCCATAGTGTATTCTGTAGTGTTACAACCTTTCCAGGGGAATGATGCACCTTCCTCTACGACGATCCAGGAGTTCTGGAGACGCCTCATCAGCTCCTCAAGGCTGAAAACGGTCTTCTGGTCGAGGGTTTTGAAGCTCGGGTACCCCGATGGGATATCTGGGATCGATTCGAGCATAGCGATGTCGTTCAGAAGCTTGTAAGCGCTCATGTTGGATGGATGCCTTGTCTTGTGGAGGGACTCAACGTAGGTGTTTAGTTGAGTTCTCCTGTGCTTGAGACGGTCTATCTCCTCCCCACTCATTCCCTTGCTGGATTTC
Source organism: Bathyarchaeia archaeon (assembly GCA_041489375.1). Classification (GTDB taxonomy): domain Archaea; phylum Thermoproteota; class Bathyarchaeia; order TCS64; family TCS64; genus UBA8941. Next base: position 342 of record JBGPRA010000163.1, read on the forward strand.
AAGTGCTCCGTTAGGGCTCTGCTGAGCTCGTTGATGACCTCGCGTTTATTCGCCTTGTAGCTGTGGAGCTCAAGGCAGTACTCGTCGAGGTCCTTTTCCTTTAGACGGTTGTATACGACCTCGAGTGCTGCCATCTTCTCACTTACGAATAGGACGCTCCTGCCAGCGGCGATGTATTCTGATATTATGTTGGCTATTGTTTGGCTCTTACCGGTGCCGGGTGGGCCATGCATTACGTAGGATTGTCCTCGGAGCGCGTACTGGATGCAGAGCTGCTGACTGCTGTCGGCGTCCAAGATCTGGTACGTTTTGCCCGGATCCACGATAGCGTCTAGGTCCCCGACACTTGGCAAACCCTTCTGAATGAGTCCCTCGACATGTACCCCGGCCAAGGATCTCACAATTGGATGCTCTATAATGCGACTTAGGTTATCCGTCAAGTCTTGGTAAATCGCGAGTTTCGCGAAGCTGAAGAGTCCTAGGTAGACGGTGGGCTCGACGGTCCACCCGAGCTCATCTACGCTATTTTGAATCTTTGTCAGATAGCTCGAGGGTGTCTGCTCCTCTTCCTCTGGGAGGATGGGTAGGTCGAGTCCGTGCTCGTACTTCAGTTTCAGCATGAGAGCTGGATTAACGAGCACAATGTCCTCTACGGGTGGTACCTTAATTTGGTATGGCTCTCGCGTTGAATCTCTGACGAGCTCAACGGGAGTCAGGAGCAGTGGTGAGATGACTTCCTGTCCGTTCTCCTTCTCATTCCACTTAAGCTGTCCAAAGGTTACGTAGAGGATCCTTATGCCACGTTCCGTGTACTCGGATTGGGAGCGTCGACTCATATTCCTAAGAGTTCTGTCGAGCTGGTTTGGGTCCGACCATCCTGGTATGATCTCGGTGCTCTTCGGAGCCCTTATCTTAGGAGGCGCCTCTCCTGGCTTTGCTAGGGGTGGTTGTCGGATCTCCCAGCTTCTTCCTCTCTCGACGAGTCGACTGTACACAACTTCTATGTCGGGGGAGACAATCGTGAGGTGTGAGGTCTTGTTGGGTTGGAAGTAGATGGCCTTGTTCCTCTTAGTTAGGTCGATTAGATGGAGCTTCCAGTCCTCGACGCGTCTTGTCACCCTAAGGGATTCAGGAGATTCCAAAACGACACCCCCTCTTTGAACGGAATAGTTACTCTCATCGAATAAGACTTTATACGGAGCGCACGCGATTGTAGAGAGATTCTCGATTACTTCAAACCTGTTGTTCAATTAGCGCGAGTCCAGTCGTCTATTTTATTCCCATACACGGAGAAGACATTAGTTAAATTTCCCAAAACTGGGAAAAGTGACGAAGAAACGCCAGAGCAGCCCTATATCGTAACAACGTTCCTTAACAAACTGTCTGAACAACAGGGGAATGATGAAAAATGAGTGGAAAATCAACAGTAGTCTCGTGGGTGGTCGGCGGAGCTGCGATTCTAATCTGCATGTATCTGTTCGCTCAATTCATGGTGATGCAGCTCACCCTCAAGCTCTAGAGAGGAAGATGCCAATGCACAACAAATCTGCGAACAAGGAACACGGGATAATGAGGCGTAGAGCATTAACCCCAGTAATATCCACGATAATTATCATATCAGTAACCATATCAACCTCAATTTCAACCGCCTTTTGGATGAGAAGCACAGGCTACGTCTTCACCGGCTTCGAGAAACTCACGTGCCTATCCGCCAGTCCAAGCTACGACTACGTCACTAGGACATGGAAGATATCAATCGTCGTCAAGAACATCGGCACGAGGCCGAGCACGATCATCCAAGTGCACGCGAATGAAAGAGAGTTGAGCCCCGGGATCATCAACCCGACGCCCGGAAACGGTGGGACGGATATCCCATCGAGTGGTGTGAGCATTAATATGGGCGCCACCACAGCCTTCAATATATACTGTAGGCAAGGTGGACTCAGCCAACCTTTCTCAGAGTTGGTTGGCCGTCAGACCCTGTTGATCAAGTTCGTGACAACAGAGGGGCTGGAGTACGTTACGATCTGTGAACTCTGCCCCCCTACTGCTTAGATACGCACCCTAAAGACTGATACCACCAAACTCGATTTGCTTCACGCGCGACTATGAGTTCGAGAGTAATAAATAAAAGATATCAACAGAAGGACACAATTAATTGTCTGGGAAGAGAAAACGAGTAACATAATCTACGAGGATAAATACTTCATCGTCTTGAACCCGGAGCACCCCCTGAACTGTAGGGACGACGGCGGACACCTCATCATGGTAAAGCGGGAGAGGGTCACGGACAGATCCGATATGACGTATATGAAGGCCATCGACTTCATGCGGATATCCATGCTGGTCGGAAAGGCGATGTACCAAGCGCTTGGGGTGGAGAGGGTAAACTACGAGGATCTCGCCAACTGGGGGCTAGACGACCCCGAAGGACCGAAGATGCACCTACATTTCTTCGGTCGAGCCAGGAGGCAGGTTCATCAGATCAGGGGACAACACTTGTCACTGTTCCCGAAGGGTCACCCAATTTACGATGGCCACCTTAAGCCATTCACAGAAGACGAGGTCGAGAGATTAAGGGTTAAGATAGTGGAGATATCCCATGAGGAGAAATATGTTAGAATGGCTAAGTTGGCAAGTATAAAGTAGAGACGTAGCTCCTTTCTAGGGTAAGGTAGTATACGCTGAATCTCTATACTTTCGCTCACGCGATCTAAGCAGAGTGGGTAGTACTTGAGAAAAGACGCCTTAAGTGGAATAAACCCCTCCTCAGCGTCCTAATCGGGTGTTGAGGGTTGTCGAAGACACCCATTATCCCCTCAGGCTCGATCATAATAACGGCGACTATGAAAAGGGAGGGGATCAACGCCCCCCAGTCCGCCACCCCTATGCCATAATATTCTATCAATAAAATTGTTAATCCCTTCTCGATTACGACGACGAGAAACCCCCCGATCACAGCCCCAGCGATACTTTGAAGACCGCCTAAAACACTACCAGCCATAACTAGGATAAGGTATGTATCGGTGTAGCCCAACCCGGTGTACTGCCAGAGGGGGATTATGGCGCCAGCTAATCCAGCGAGGGTGCCCGTAAGGAACCAGCTGAATATATGAATAAGGGACGTGTTTACACCGAGGATAGCAGCCAACTGCTCGTTCTCCGCAGCCGCCCTTACGGCGATGCCGAATCTGACCTTCGTGAAAAACAGGTAAAGGACAATCACAAGCACCACGCAGAGAGGCAAAGTCACTACGAAGACGCCAGGATATCCCTGCCAATTGAAATCGAAGGAGGCAAGCCAGAACCCCTCTGCCGGGTAGCCCTGGTTGTACAGAAACCAGTAGCTGAACACATTGACGATCGAGCCTACGACCATAGCTATTGCGAAGAATACGAACGTGAGAGTGATTATATTAGCCCCGTTCGTCTTGATGGGTCGCACAACAAAGAGGTAGAGTCCTACCGCGAGGAACCCGCAAGCAGCTGTCGAGACTAGCCAGGTCGAGTACGGGTTGTAGCCCCAGATCCTCACAAGAGCAAACGCTATTAGTGTACCAACCGTCGCGATTGCGGTGTGGCCGAAGTTGGGAAATTTCTCCATCATGAATGTGAAGGTGAATCCTAGGCAGAGAATTATCATGACCGCAGCTTGAATAAGGATGTCGATAAGTATGGTGCTGAACATTTCGCGACCATCTTACATCGATTTTACGCACTTGAATGTGATTAGTCTTATAGACATCGGGTAATTATTGAACATAATTTAGAACAATATCGTCTGCCGTCAATATAAGACTTATGAACAACGTTCAACAAATAGTGGTCGTGGACAAACGTAGCGTCACCCGTGATCGAGAAGAAAAAATAAAACTAATCTACGAGGCCTTCATCCGAATCGTTGAATCGAAAGGGTACGAGAAAGCTACCACACGTAAAATCGCTGAGGAGGCTGATATCAGCGTCGGGATAATCTACCGCTACTTCCCTGAAGGTAAGCCCGCGATAGCAGCGGGTTTCTATGAAGCTGCATTTAGAGCCGTCATGGAGCCCGCTGCTGTGCTAAGCGGCTCAACTGAGGACCTCGAGCGGGAGATCCGCCTCCACTTAGAGAACCACAGGAAGTACGAGGCGATATACAGAGCCTTCGACCAAGCCATGTTAGAGAAACACGATCTCTTTGAAGGACTGAAGCGGAGCCGAACTAAGCTAATAGAGTCACGGATCCGGGCCCTTCCAATGGAAACTATGCTAAACTTGGCTCCTTTCAACGTGCTTTTAGAACGGTACCTTAAGGTCTATGGACTCGTAGACGCACTAGTCCATAGACACCTCTACGCGGTGCCGTATGCGAAGTCTGATGAGGAGCTTGTGAGGATACTAGCGAATCTCTCCCTGAGGGTAATGGAGTAGACCTTGTGTTAATTTTTTCACCTTTCGCTTACACATCGAGTACCTTGAAATTATACTTGAAACAAGTATCATAGTTTTCAAACTATTTATTTGGATCCTCAGCAAATTTTTGAAGTACCACTGTTGCTAGAATTGCGGTAGCTCCAAGGAAAACCCCCGCTGTGACCCAACCATAGTTCAATAGAAGAAAGCTAGCAATCGCTGCCCCGATCATACCACCCCTGCTGTCAGAAGCCGAGCTTAAGGACATGACAGAGCCACTGATCTCTGGGATCTGCTCCACGGTCAAGCTGTTAACAGCTGGTTGTCGGAGCCCCGACAGAAGGCACGCAAATATTCCCAAACCGGCTGCAACATACGCATTTGGCACGAGGACGAAAAGCACAGCCGTAATCCCGTATACTAGGGTTATGATCACGGTTGATGTCTTCCTCCCATACCTGTTAACAATCCTCCAGCCTGATAGAGCTCCGACGAATACTGCAATAGCGAAGC
>JBGPRA010000164.1:0-5218 GCA_041489375.1 Bathyarchaeia archaeon
AATCGGAGCCCTTCTTGGCCACAGCCTCCAAAGTCTCCGCATACTCGGGCATCCTTACCAAGTCCCCCACCCTGAGGGGTACTCCGCCCGGCAGGAACGTTTTAGCCGTTTCCTCATAGAGGGCTAGGTCCCTTCTCACGAAGTCGACGAGGTAAGCAAGATAATTCGTGGCCCTGTAGCCATCATTAGCCAGCCTGATGGCGGGGGCAATAACTTCACTTAAAGTGAGCCTTCCTTTTCTCGTTTGAATATGCTCCCAGCCTTTGAGGGCTCCCGGTGCTGCGACGCTTAGATGGCCAACCACGTTCTTTCGGCCAACGGTCTCGAAAATGTACTGGTCGGGTTTCCTGTCCTTAACTGGTGTATACATGGATTCGGATGCAGCTTTTGGGGCTACCGCATAGTTGTCTAGGGTGGTGATATCACCAGTCCTGCCATCCCTGGTGACAAAGTAGCCGGCGCCGAACATGCTCACCATCATTGGCTCAACCACCGTTAAAGCAAAGAGGGATGCGATTGCGGCGTCGAAGGCGTTGCCTCCACTGGCCATCACCTCAATGCCTGCCGCGCTTGCAAGGGGATGGTTGGTCACGACGACGCCCCTGCTGGCACTTATCTCACGCTTCAGTGTCTTCAGGTACCTCTCAGGGACATTACCTTTAGTCAATGCTGCATCACGCAGTGATCTCTGTTGAGTGTTGAGTGTATTATGATTTGCGAGTGTACTGAGTCGAAGCATACTTTTCTAATCTATTTGTAAGCACACGCGATATTACTGAGAAATCGAGGCCTTTTCGGCCCCCTTATGCTGGTGTCGGAGGCTACGGGAGTATGGAGTAGTCACCGGCAAAATTCTCAATTGAATCGCCGAATATAAACTGAAAGCACCCTCGAAGGTTGGCTGGTAGGTGTAAGTAGCTATAGTGGGATGGGGTGGCAAAGGCTTTCCTTCTCTTTCGCTGCCCTTCCGCATAGCCAGCAGATGTACTTCGGGTCCCTAACCAACTCCTTGTACTCAGAGATTGAAGTACCCTTCTCCACGAGGGAACATAGGTGTCTCTCGTGGTTCCTGTGTGGCGTTTCATAAAGTGGCATTTCACATACCCGTGAGAGATTGAGGAAACCCCGAAGAAAAACCTCACTAACTGGATTTCATTTCTTATTGTGTTTGAAGGTGAAGGCCGAGGGGCATAGTTCATTCACGATACAACTAGCGCATTCTGGCTTCTTGGCGTCGCATATCTTTCTGCCGTGTGTTATGAGGAGATAATTAACTTCATACCATTTGTCCTTCTGTATGAGCGCGAGAAGGTCTCTTTCAATCTTGTTCCTGTCCGTCTCCTTTGACCAGCTAAGACGCTGGCTGAGGCGCATCACATGTGTATCGACAGCTATTCCCTCGACTACGCCGTAGGCGTTCCCGAGGACAATGTTCGCCGTCTTGCGTGCCACCCCCTTGAGCTTGAGTAGCTCATCCATAGTTCTAGGAACCTCTCCCCCGAACTCGTCCACGATCTGATGGCAGGCAGCCTGGATCAGCTCCGCCTTCCTATGGTAGAAGCCTGATGACTTTATGTAGAGTTCAAGTTCCTCCTTTTCTGAGTCGACGTAATCTGAGGCGGTCTTGTATCTTTTAAAAAGGGCGGGTGTGAGTTTGTTTATTTGCTCATCGGTGGTTTGTGCGGAGAGGATTGTAGCGACGAGAAGCTCCAGCGGCGTTCGCCAATGTAGAATCGTCCCTTTGTCGAAGGGGTACTCGGCCTCAAGGAGGGCTATAATCTTCTCAGCTCTCTCCCTCTCATTCATGGTCTATGCTTCTACCACCTGCGCCTTTAACCCCATCGTGACTCCGTAAGTTTATTGCCGTCGGCCCGATCGGGACTAATCAACAATGTTCTGGAGAAAGAAAAAGAAAGCGGAGTCGCAGAGCGAATTCCCCCCAGACCAAGCACCCATACCGGAGATACTGCGTTGGGGGATTGATCATCCGGGGATAACACACAGCCTCCCAAGCATGAGCAGGGAAAATTGGAGTCTCGTAATCGACGGGGAGGTAGAAGCCCCCCTGACGCTTAGCTGGAAGGACTTTCTAGCCTTGCCCCAAGTAGAGGTGGTTAGTGACTTCCACTGCGTCGAAGGCTGGAGTGTCCTCAAGCAGCGCTGGGGAGGAGTACTTTTCAGCACAATTCAGGGGCAGGTCAAGCCAAAAAATGTCGAATTCGCCTGGTTCGAGTGCGTGGATGGTTATACGACGAGTCTACTCCTCAAAGACCTCCAAGGGGGTGACGTAATCCTCGCCCACAGGCTAAACAGCGAGGACCTAAGCCAACCCCTAGGGGGGCCGATGAGACTCGTGGTCCCGCAGAAGTACGCGTACAAGTCCCCTATGTGGCTCACAAGGATCACGTTCTCTAATCGGGACAAGTTCGGCTTCTGGGAGAGAGGCGTCTATAGTAATACAGCTGATATATGGAGAAACGATAGATACCGGGCAGATACTTGAGCCCCTTACCTCGATCCATTATTCCTGACTTTCACACGCTTCATACTCTTGAAGAAAAAGGTTCTAGCTGCTATCCTGAATGGTGTTTAAAGGGTGCACGCGAGATTGCGTCACAACAATTTCCTTATTTAGCACCCTAAGACTAAAACACGCAGAAACTAGTCAATTTATCCGAAAATCCGATAACTTTTTAACCCAACGAAAACCCATCTTAGCACACCTGCAGAAAACGAATGTCTGGAGGAGTCCAAAGTGGAGAGATCTAACACTGTATTCATCGGACGCAAACCTGTCCTCAACTATGTTCTCGCCTGCATGACCCTATTTAAGAGCGGTCAGGAGATAGTCCTAGTCAAGGCACGCGGACAGTCCATCAGTAGGGCCGTCGACACCGTTGAGGTACTTAGGAATAGATTCATGCCCGGTGTCACGGTAGAGGAGATAAAGATAGGCACCGAGCAGATGCAGTCCGAGGAACGTCCCACGCCTTCAAACGTCAGCACGATTGAGATTGTGCTGAAGCCATAAAGGCGCAAACAATTAGGCTCTCGCGGCGGCTCCCCCGGGTACACGGAGGACCACTGAGTGCAAACGCAACTGTGTGAGTTTTGTCTCAAGAGCGGCATGCTCTGCTCAAAATGCCAGACGAAGATCAAGACAGGTGCTGTAACAACAGACTACATGGAAGTCGCTAAGAAGCTAATAAGCTACGAGGGTCAGAACCAGTTCCTGCAGACAGTCACCCTCGACAACGTCGTCGACGTAGGGGGTTTCCTCGTCCTCGTCGTCGGGAAAGGTGACTCCGCGAAGTTCAACGCCAATCCCAAGCCTATTCGAGACCTCGGTGATGCCCTCAACAAGAGGGTCGTAGTCATCGAGGCGAGTATGAACGATCGGAAGTTCCTCGAGGACCTCTTCTCAGGGCAGCAGATCATAACCATAAACATTATCTGGCTCCCCGACGGAAGCACTGAAACCCGCGTGGTTCTAGGCGCCCGCGGGGCGAAGAGACTGAGCAAGAAGCGTATACAGGCCCTCACTGAAATAGCGAAGAAGGTCCGCAAGATGGACCTGCGCGTAGAGTATGCTTACTAGCCACTCGAAAGTATTTTTATACCCACCCCTCTTCTAGCTGGGTAGCTTACAAGGGGCTTCCCTTATGTTCGACAGGGTCTATATTGAAGAGGCGAAAAAGAGGCTAGGCGAACAGCTCACCATAGCGGGCTGGGTCGTCCGCACAAGGGACCTAGCGAAGATCAAGTTCATAGTAATGCGCGACATGACAGGCGAGATCCAAGTCACCGTGAAAAACCTAGACCTCTTCCCCAAGGAGGGTCTTGGCAGGGAGGACGTAATAGCTGTCACGGGTAAGACCACCCAGAGTAAGATCGCTAATGCCGGCGTCGAATTCTTCCCTGACAGGATCGAAGTGGTGAATAAATCGAGGCAGCCCCTCCCCGTCGACATCGCGGAGACGAGCCAGAGCGAATTAGAGACACGACTCAACTGGCGATTTCTCGACTTCAGGGCCCCCCAGACACGTGCCATTTTCACAATTCAGAACAGGCTACTCACCACCTTCCGTAGGTGGCTCACTGACAACGGCTACGTCGAGATTCAACCCCCCTGCATCATTGCCTCCGCGTCGGAGGGGGGCGCAGACCTCTTCGAGCTGCCCTACTTCGAGAAGAAAGCGTTCCTAGCCCAGAGCCCCCAGCTCTACAAGCAGATGTGCGCCATAAGCTTCGAGAAGGTCTTCACAGTCACACCCATCTGGAGGGCTGAGAAGTTCAACACACCCACACACTTAAACGAGGTCCGCCAGATGGACATAGAGCAGGCCTTTGCAGATGACGAAGCAGTCATGAAGGTCCTCGAAAAGGTCCTCGTCCACATGCTCAGGGACATCAAAGATCACTGCCCAGAGGAGCTGAAGACTCTGAGCAGGGAGCTGGTCGTACCTGAGCTGCCATTCAGGCGCATTACCTACACCGAGGCTGTAGAAATGCTGCAGAAGGTAGGGGAGCAGATCAACTGGAGTGACGACTTCACCAAGCCTCAGGAGAAGAAACTGATGGAACTAGTAGGCCAGCAGGCCTTCTTCCTCAAGGACTGGCCCGCGGCGCAGAAGGCGTTCTACTCGATGCCCTACGATGATAACTCTGAGGTAGTTCACGCCTTCGACTGCATCTATGGGGGCATCGAGATCTGCAGCGGAACGCAACGTATCCACATCCCAGAGCTCCTAAGGGAAAGGATAAGCAAAAAGGGGCTGAACCCAGATAACTTCGAGAGTTACATAGAAGCCTTCGCCTATGGTGCGCCTCCTCATGCGGGATGGAGCATCGGCCTTGAGCGGCTCACCATGGTCGTGACTGGTAAGGATAACATCAGGGAGTGCTGTATGTTCCCTAGGGATAGGGAGAGGCTGATACCATGAGTAGGCAGAGCCAGTTTGAGTACAAGATGTGCATAGTCATCCGCACGGACTTGAAGATGAGTACAGGCAAGATGATAGCACAGGCCTGCCATGCGGCGGTGGATGCCTCGGAAATGGCTAAGCAGCAGAACCATGCGGGATGGCGGAAATGGCGCGACGAGGGGGCTAAGAAGGTCGCCCTGCAGGTAGATTCTCAGGAGGAGCTCGAAGAACTAGCTGAGAAGGCGGACAAACTCGATGTCGTCTACACGATTATCCAGGATAGAGGACTGACT
>JBGPRA010000165.1:0-5218 GCA_041489375.1 Bathyarchaeia archaeon
AGAGGAAAGAAAGAATACACATGTGATCCTCTCTATTGGAATGACTTATACTGTTTAATCGGGGTATGCGCTGTCGAGCATTCGTATTGATTATAGTGGATGAGCTATTAGATTAACCTAAGATTGTTTCCCTATACCTAATCCTTTAATATTCACGGTTAGTAATCATTAATGCATCAATTTACACATCCAAACTTTCCTAGGTGTTATACCGTGATGTTCTGCGATAAATGTGGCTCCTTTATGGAGAGGTCTCCAGGGGGATACCGATGCAAGAAGTGTGGTTTCGAGGTTAATCCGGGTGTCGTTGAGGTAGCTCGGGAGGAGACGAAAGTGGAGCCAGTCTACGTATTAAGAGGGGAGGAGGAAACTATAAAGGTGAGTCAAATCTGCCCCCAGTGCGGGCATAGCGAGGCCTATCACCAAGTTAGGGTCGCGCTTGGTGAGCACGCGGGTGTTAATAGCGATAGGTACGTAGAGAGGTTTAAATGTGTCTCGTGCGGGCACATATGGGTTAAGAACTAACCCAATTGACCTTTGTCCTCAAAGGTATTCCCTGCTCGACACTCTTCGACACTATACAAAAGTCCTCATAGAGGGATAAACATCTCTGCATCTGGTTCATGTACTCATTATCAACATCTACGTCGAGCTCTACCGCAACCTCGGATATCCTCCAGCGCCCTTTCTCGTTTCGCGTCATCTTGGCGTTGACTCTAGTCTTCATACCTTTGACTTGGGTCCTCGCCTTCTGGAGACAGAATAGCAGGCTGGAGCTGAGGCAATTACCCATTGCTGCGGATAGCAGCATAGAGGGTGAGGGTCCCTCACCCTTCCCGAGGGGTTCTCCCTCATCAGTTATCAGAGCCTCAATTCCCTCGTGGCCAAAATCTACCTTGAAAGAATAGTCCTGAATTCTTTCAAGCTCGACCTTAAGGATCTTTTCTTCACTCAAACTGATCTTGTTGTGTCTATAGAAAGCTGTATTTAAGCCAATTTTACTGCATCGCGCTTGGAGGTGTCGGTTCATTCTCAGAGCGATCCTTCTTATGCCTGCTCTCATAGAGATAACCGAAACCGGCTAGGCCAAATCCGAGTAAGACACATATCCAAATTATCCACTCGTCGCTTGTGTTCTGGGTTACAGTTATCTGATAGATTGTGGCGACGCTGATCAATGCGCAGAGAACTGCGCCGATGTACATTAGATTCCATGAAGTTGCTTTGAACCCAGCCAACGGCGATCGGATCAGATACCACTTGGAGCCTGATTTAACCTTCCCGATACGGTTAAAGGCACAATTCACCCCTCGAGAGCCATGTCTGGTATGCGAAGAAAGGAGAAGGAGATAACCGATAAAGTCGTGATTGAGGAGATTCTACGAGAGCAGGAAGTAGGGAGAATCGCCACTTCTGTGGATGACCGACCCTACTTAGTCCCTATCAACTATGTCTATTCCAACAATAAGATCATGTTTCACAGCCACAAAGACGGGATGAAGATGACGAACATAGCCAAGAACCCGCGGGTTTGCTTCGAGGTTGATTCGGGAGAGATAGTCAAAGGTAACAAGCCTTGCGATTATACTTGGAAATATCTGAGTGTCATAGTCAACGGTAAGGCCAAAGTCATCACCGACCCGGAGAAGCGTCTCAATGCACTCCAACGGCTTAGCGACAAATATGCACCTGGGAAGGGCAAGAGCCTCACTGCAGAGGATATGGCAAAGAATCCGCATCTATCACTCGTGGAGATCACAATCGAAGCGATGACTGGCAAAAAGAGTCCAGTCAAGCCCGAGAAAATCTAAACGGATCTAGTTTTACCAAAAAATCTCTACTAATTTCTACGTTCTCTTTATTGGTGTGAGCTTCAAGCTTCTGGAAACCTTTTTGAGTGACGCATATCTGCTGGGTTGGTAATGGGTATACCTGAGAAGATCAAGCAGATTGAGGAGGAGATCGCTCGCACCCAGATCAACAAGGCGACTGAACGACACCTCGGGGTACTCAAAGCTCGCCGGGCTAAGCTGATGCGCGAACAGGAAGCTCAGCAAATCAAGGCAAGTGGAAAGGGAGGCGACGAAGGCTATTCCGTGAAAAAGACGGGTGACGCCACCGTGGTCCTCATAGGCATGCCCAGTGTTGGAAAATCAACAATCTTGAACCAGATAACCAACGCCAAATCGAAGGTGGGTGCCTACGACTTCACTACTCTCACTGTAGTGCCGGGTCTAATGGAGTACCGCGGGGCGAAGATTCAAGTTCTCGACTTGCCTGGGATAATCGCCGGCGCGGCGCAGGGGAAGGGGCTTGGCAAGAGGGTACTCAGTGTAGCGAGAGCAGCTGACCTCATCCTCATCACCCTCGACGTATTCCAACCTGGCGCTAAGCCAATACTTTTGAAGGAGCTACGCGAGATAGGCATCAGGCCAGATGAAAAGCCGCCGAATATCGTTATAGAGAAAACAGCCGTCGGCGGGGTCTCGGTTATCGCTCAGGTCCCACTTACGAAGATAAGGAAGGAGACAGTTAGGGATATACTCTCTGTCTATGGCTTCCACAACGCTCGTGTAATGATCCGGGAGGACATAAATGATGAGCAGCTTATCGACGTCATCCTCGGAAGCAGGGTCTACGCGCCAACCTTCGCCGTTCTCAATAAGATAGATATGATCGACCCGGAGAGCCTAAGGAAAGTTCGGGAGAAGCTTGACTACTACGTCCTTCCCCTAGCGGCTGAGTCAGGCGTTAATATCGATGAGTTTCGAGAGCAACTCTATCAGAAGCTCGACTTCATAAGAGTATACATGCGGCCAAAGGGTGGGGAGACGGATTATAAAGAGCCGCTTATAGTACGGAGTGGCTATACAATAGGGGATGTTTGTGACACGCTTCACAAGGCATTGCGCATGGACTTCAAGTACGCGCAAGTCTGGGGGAAGAGTGTCAGGTATGGTGGGCAGAAAGTAGGCCTCAACCATAAACTGCTGGACGAGGATGTGCTGACCTTCGTGGCGAAGTAGCATATTGTTAAGGATTTTGTCAAATGTATGTCTCTTTTAGTTTTTCTTTCAGACTTGACTAGATGCATCTCACATAAACGCCTACATAGCTCGTTTTTCTTCATCAACTGGTTGTGTGTACGTGCATCTTCAGGGGGTTCAAAAATTAGACGTTGTGAACTTTAGGGCACCGGTGTCCGTTCGGCCAATGTAGATGGGTTTGAGCCATTTTGGGTCCTCAGCAGGGTAGTCAATCCTGTAGTGGGCGCCGCGGCTCTCCTTTCTCTCCATCGCAGATCTTATAATCATCTCTGCTGACTCGAGGGCCATTGGAGCCTCTAGAGCGACTAACATATCTCTCCCCTTCTTGGCTGTGATCCTATCTGCCATGAGTTTGAGGTCGAAGACCTCCTCGAAGGCTTCAGCGAGGCTTGCACTGTCCCTAATGATTCCAGCTTTTGACCACATTGTCTCCCTTAAACGCACCATCACATCATGGGGGCTGTATCCTTGTTCTCTCTCAATAATTGACTCATAATGCTTGATCTCGTTCTCAACAAGATCCGTGACTTTTCCTTTTTTCATCTCCTCCGCATATTCGGAGGCGGCCTTCCCCGAACGTGCCCCGAAGACGAGAATGTCGGTAAGCGCATTTCCTCCGTGTCTATTGGCACCGTGAACTCCTCCTACTACTTCTCCTGCCGCGTAGAGCCCGGGGACTCCTGTGTAGCCATATTCATCGATTACGAGTCCGCCCATGCAGAAGTGGCAGACCGGCGCGACCCTGAAAGGCTTCTCGGCGACGCGGAGCTTCTCGACTAAGAATCTATTGATCCCAGCATCTGCGATCTGCCTGTCGCTTCGCTTCTTGAAGACCTCACGGGCATCAATAAGGACGGCCCCATCAACTCCGCCGCCCTGAGTTATCTCAGTCATCACTGCTCTGCTCAATAAGTCTCGACTCTTTAGTACGAGGGGGCGAGTTTTTAGGCTATATTTTTGGGGGATGTCCTCACCAAGGCTGTTTATTATTCTACTTTCCTCGGTTAGTGGTCCTCCTATGAGATAGGGTGGCTGCCCCGGCTCGGCGAGAGCGAGGGGGAAAAATTGAACAAATTCCATGTCTCTCAACCTAGCACCGGCGTGTAAACCGAGGCTGTATCCATCGCCAGTGGTCCTGACTGGGCAATCAGTTCTCTTATAGATGGCTCCAGCTCCGCCGGTAGCTAGAACAACTGCCTTAGACGAGAAGACGATGGGCTCCTCCTGCTTGACATCGTATCCGATCGCGCCAATGACTCGATCCCCCCTTTTGAGAAGCTTGGTTATCATGACATTGTCAATGAACTCAATGCCCTTCGACTTCGCGTACTCAACCATTGGCTTCGTCATTCCGAGTCCCATAAGGTTGGGGATCGAGCCGACGGAAGCTCCAGTCTTGTGGACACGTACCTCGACACCATAACTCCTCATCTCGAGGATGCGTTCAGCCCCCTCTTTAGTGAAGACCTCGACGAGGTGTTTATCGTTAAGCCCCTTTCCGACTTCAATCGTGTCTTTCATATGCTCCTCCGGGGTCAAGCCCTCGAAAGCAGCTCTGAAACCGCCTCCCGCGACGACGGTGCAGTTATTCATCCCAGCGGGTGCCTTTGAGGCAATGACCGCTCTCAACCCGCGAGAGTCGACTTCGATAGCAGCCCTGAGCCCGGCCCCCCCGGAGCCAAGAATGAGTACATCTGAATCAACGGCACGGACCATGGGTTAGGAAGGCGTGAAGTTGGATAAAACGCCTACCTAGAGATGTAGACTCTCTCTAGGCATACTTCTTCAGCTGACTGGCGGGCGACAACACTCTCCACATTGAGTCTGGGATCGAATTGTTTGAGGCTAGCCTGTATCGCGGGAAGGGTAAGGTTAACGCAAAGCCCCCTAAGGAAGATGCCACAGTCGACGCCAACATCCAAGAAAGCCTCGTGGTAGGGGCACCTGTTTATAACGAATGTGATGCTCTCCTCATCCCTTTTATGGATACTCACCTCGGCACCCGCATCCTTCATGAAGCAGCGGTACACTTCCGCTCCCGTTTCTAGTGGCGTCAGCCCGGCTGGAATCTGTCGCTTCATTTCATTGGCGATCAAGTTACCTTGCTTGTCTGCGGCCTCCATCAACTTGTCTAAGCTTGGCTGTGTCCCTAGATCCTTGATGACCTCGAT
>JBGPRA010000166.1:0-5131 GCA_041489375.1 Bathyarchaeia archaeon
TGTTGCTTTAATCTCACCTAGCCAGATGGAAAGGCGAGAGCCCTTGAATTCGACGAAATTTATTTGGGCTAGGTTGTCGAATTGGGTTAAGAAGTCAGCGACTGCGTAACCGTCGAAGGTGTACTGGATGCCCATCGCTTTAAACTCCTCAATTTTGGCAGCGAGCTTCTCATGCATGGCTACAGGTACCCTGAGAGGTGAACTTATTGCTTCCCATCTTTGAAGAAGGGAGTGGCGACCACTACTTATACTCCTTCGGGTGAAGTTTACTTCGATTCCGTGATGTTTGCTGATCTAGTTCTCCGTGGTGGGAAGATCATCACCATGGACGAGGGAAAGTCAACAGCCGAGGCAATAGCCGTCTTGTATGGCAAGATAATTGTAGTGGGCAGCGATTACGACGTTAAGCCACTAATCGGTCATTCAACGAGGGTTATTGAGTTGAATGGGCGAGCGGTAACCCCTGGATTCATGGATTCCCACAGTCACATGGCAGACGAGGGAGCGGGGAGAATGCGATTCGTTGATCTCAGCCAGGAAGCAGGAGTTAGGTCAATAAAAGACATACAGATGAGGCTAGCCGGGAGAGCGAGTAAGACACCGAAGGGAGGCTGGATATTCGGTTATCAGGAAGACGACTCGAAACTCGCCGAAAATAGACACCCGACTCGCTGGGAGCTTGACGAGGGAAGTAAGGACCACCCAATAAGCGTCTCTACCGTCGGTGGTCATTTCTCTATCTTGAATAGTATGGCGTACGAGATGGCGGGTGTCACGAAAGAAACCCCTGATCCAGTAGGGGGTAAGTTCGACAGAGACGCCAGGGGTGAGATAACGGGAGGAGCCCATGAGAAGGCGATAGATCTCGTCATCTCACGGGAGGCTCAGGAACCCACGGCTGAACAGAGTTATGAAGGCGCTAAGTCGATTCTTATGGACTGCGCTTCCGTTGGCCTAACGAGCGCGTACGACCTAGTCGACAAGCACCAGATCAAGGCACTTATTGACCTCAAAACGCGGGACGAGTTGCCTATCAGGATGAGGATGGACGCTACCATTGACCTTTTCCCCGAGCTCAACGCCACGGGCATACACCAGATGTTTGGTGATGATATGCTCAGGTTCTGCGGGCTCAAGTTCTTCTTCGATGGCGCCATCTCGGCTCGTACTGCTGCTGTTACAGAGCCCTATTGTGACAAGCCCGGTTTTTTCGGGGTCATGTCGACAACGCGGGAGATAGCGGAGGACGTGCTTGAGAAAGCCTACGCGGCTGGCTACAGGGTCAGCTGCCACGCTAACGGGGATCGTGCTATCGCGATGTACCTTGACATAATGGAGAGGCTTCAGGCCAAGTATCCTCGCGAAGACCCGAGAAACAGGGACATCCACTGTACAGTCATTACTAAGGAGCTTGTGGCGAAGATCAAGAGGCTCGGCATCCTTCCTACCATCTTCGGCCCCTACCCCTACTACCACGGAGACAAGCTCCTTGTCCCATTCGGGGAAGAGAGGCTGGAAAGGATGTTCGCGGCGCGCACCTTCCTCGATGAGGGCGTAAAGCTCGCAGCGCACAGCGACCACCCCTGCGCCCCCTTCCCTCCTCTAATGGCAATCCACGCTCTAGTAAACAGGACCACGAAAGCGGGGAAACCAATAGGGAGGACCCAGCGCATCACCACCATAGAGGCTCTCAGGCTTTACACAATCAACTCCGCTTACCAGAGCTTCGATGAGGACCGGCTTGGCAGCATAAAGGTGGGAAAACTCGCTGACTTCGTCATCCTCAGCAGGGACATCCTCACTATCACCAAGGAGGAGATCAAAGACATCAACGTGGACGCCACAATAGTTGGTGGGCGAATAGTCTACGAACGGAAGTAGCTCTATTTCTTGAGCCTCTTACCATTTCTCGCTCAAATTAGATATGAGTGTCAGGACTTAGATTGCAAAGCACGTGCCTCACCACGCCATTGTGGGTCCTAGTTATTGCTTGGGAAGACCAAACTGAGCGGTCCATGTTTACCCGGCTTTGGCCATCGAACTGTGACCTCCTTCTGCTTCGTGAAAAAGCGGATCGAGTCCTCACCGCGCGTCTGAAGGTCGGCGAATGCGGATGCCTTTGTGCCGCCGAACGAGAGGTAGCCTGCAGGCACCGGAATCGGAATGTTAATGCCGATCATCGGGACGTCTACCTCGAGCTCGAAGCGCCGTGCTGCGCCGCCGTTCGTGGTGAAGATCGCCGTCCCGTTGCCGTACTTGTGGCTGTTGATCAGCGCGAGTGCTTCATCATATGTGGCAGTACGCACGATGCCAAGGACCGGCCCAAAGATCTCCTCTTGGTAGATCGTCATCTCCGGCTTGACGTGGTCGAACAATGTAACGCCTAAGAAAAATCCGTTAGGGCTTGTTGGGTGGCGGAACGGCCGACCATCGACCACCAACTCTGCCCCCTCTGCGACGCCTCGGTCGATCCACTTGATGATAGATGCACGGTGCTCCGCAGAGTATATCGGGCCCATATCCATGCCTGGCTCAGTACCCGGTCCGATCCGTAGCTGGGCGATCCGCTCTTCTAATAGCGGCCGCAGATGGTCAACCGAATCGCCAACGGCTAGGACGAGCGACTGGGCCATACAGCGTTCACCGGCTGAACCATAACCGGCGGAGATCGCACTGTCCGCTGCAAGCTCCATATCCGCGTCGGGTAGGACGAGCATAGCGTTCTTCGCACCCGTATAAGCCCCGACCCGCTTGCCGGATATGATGCCACGTTCGTGGACCATCCGACCTACGGCCGTGGAGCCAACAAATTGGATGGCGTCGATACCAGGGTTGTCGAGGATCGCCTCTACAGCCTCGCGTCCCCCGTAAACTATATTGAAGACCCCATTCGGCAGCCCGGCTTTCTTCCACAGCTCAGCCTGAAGCTGCGTAGCTCCCGGCGTGTGTGACGAGGGCTTCCAGATGAAGGTATTCCCGCACATGAGGGCGATCGGGTATATCCACATGGGAACCATCGCAGGAAAGTTGAAAGGTGTGATCCCAACCGCCACGCCAAGGGGCTGGCGCAGCGTATGAGCGTCCACATTCGTCGATACGTTTGGCGTATTCATCCCGGCTAGATGAACAGGTAAGCCACAGGCAAACTCTATCGTCTCGAGGCCACGCGTCACCTCCGTTAACGCGTCCGGGTAAGTCTTCCCGTGATCCCGAGTGATGAGTCGAGCCATCTCTTCGCGGTTCTGCCAGACGAGTTCACGATAAGCGAAGAATATTTGGCTACGAGCGATGAGTGGCATGTCGCGCCAGGCTGGGAATGCTCGGCGAGCAGCATTCACAGCTGCTGCAATCTCTGAGGCGCCACCCCGGGGTACACGTGCTATGACCGCACCAGTCGCTGGGTTGAATACGGGGCCAGTCTGTTTGAGCGGAACCTCGACGGCACAGCCGTCGATCCAGTGGCTTATGATCGGTAGAACTCCAGTAGCTAAGTTTGGCGAGGCTTTGGATTTGGTTACCATTGCGCGCGTCCTCCACTCAAGTTGGCTAGCTGGAGGTTCTTGCGCGCGTCCTTCCTCCTAACAACCTCAATCGGTTCAAGCTCCGTGAAGCTGAGAATTTTGTACTTCTCTTCCTTTGAGAAAACGTCGCTCGACATAACGAATCAAGAATAGTGTAGCACTGGTGATAAAAAGACTGAGACGACTGGACTACTACCTGGTGAGAAGCTGTAGGTTCTCTGCCGTTGTAGAACTAACTCTCTTCGTCTCGCACGCGAATTAACAAAGGGTATTCGTGCTTTAGTTTATTGACGCTAATTTGTGCGCGGTTTCTTCCTTTATCTTCCACTTCGTGTACTCGATTAGTCCTATGATGTTGGGAATGGCTGTCCTGCGCTTGCTATCATCGCCGTCGAGGCTGAGCCGGAGGAGAGGGTCCTGCTCCTTCAACAGTTCCCATATACCGTTAAGGTCGAGTCCTTCTCGGACGCCGCTCTCCACAACTTCACCCCATGTCTCTAACTCCCCCTTATAGAAGCTGAGTTTCTTCACCGCATCATAGGAATATCCGAAGTGACTGTAGCAAACAATCTCGGGGCGAAGAGCAATGAGCTTATCGAGAGTTTCCAGCGCCCTTTCGAGGTTGAAAGGAGGAGGCGTGATTGGGAAAACGTTTCCGCTCCTCTTGCTGAAACTTCCTCCACAGTCGCCAAGTATGATAATCCTGTAGTCAGGCTCCCAGAAGCTCTGTCCGTGACTCGCGTGCCCGGGAGTCCAGATCACCTTCAACGTCGCCCCTAACAGGTCAAGGATCTCGCCATCTTTAGACTCCTGGATCTTCATAGGATTAATCCCTCTGACCTCCCCATACTTCTCGTATGCTGGGCCAAAGAACTGCTTCGCTGACGCTGCGAGGCGGCTCGGGTCAACGAGGTGTTCTACCGCTTTCGGGTGAGCGTAGACGTCGGCCTCAGGATGAGTCTCAATCAACTTCCAGGCTCCACCACCGTGGTCGAGGTGGATATGTGTGAGCCCAACATACCGAAGCTGCTCAATCCCCAGTTCCCTCAGTCCCTCCAGAGCCCCCGATACCTGGCTCGTCGGTCCAGGATCGATGAGCATAGGCTCCCCACCCTTCACAACATATGTTCCTAGTACACCTTGGGAGCCATAGTAAGGTGAATCTAGGAGGTAGACAGGGCCAAGTATCTGCTGAGTGAGCACAGTTCACCCGTACCTCAGGGTGTTCTTAATCTCTTCGAGACGACCATACGAAGGAACTGACTATAGCGCTTAGCACGATCGAGGCACCAATGATTATTACGAAGCTGGGGAGAAGGTTCGCACCGCTAATTGCCCCCTGCCCAAAGAGCCTAAGTAAGTAAGCCACAGCGAAGCCGCCGATGGCGCCAACGACGTTTCCAATCCCCTTCACTATGTGGCCAGACACCATCCTCAATGCTCCCTCCACGAGCCCCCAAGCCGACATGATAACGAAGAAGAGGAAAATCGGCTCAGTGAGGATGAGGGGCAGCATTGTTGGGCCATTCACCCAACTACGGAACCAGACAACGATCTCCTCCCAGACCCAAGGGTACTGTAGGTACACCCAAGCAATCGCTATTAGGAAA
>JBGPRA010000167.1:0-5073 GCA_041489375.1 Bathyarchaeia archaeon
TATTAGAGTCGCTCCCCGACGCAGTCACAGTCAGGCTCCCTAACATCTATGACCTCGAGGGGAAGGATCCGAATGTAAGTCGTCTCTTCCCTCGCCTCAACAGAGCTGCCAAGGAGACTGGAATCATCCGAATAAAACCCCCAGAGGATACGCCCGTCACCCTCATAGAGGTAAAAAAGTGCGCTATGAACCTTCTTAGCTATCTCCGGGAGGGGAAAGGCATACACCTTATGATGGGTGAAACGATGACAATCCGGAAAGTCGCAGAGGGCGTGGCTGCACTATATGGTGCCCGGGTTGAGGTAACAATACAGTCCTAGCCTCTTTCGCAAGCATTGGTAGTTCGATCCTACGTCTCTTACTGGAAATACCTGAATTCGTCAGACCATTATATACGGTGAACCCTTTTTTCCACAGCGTTTCGCGATACGTACCCAGACGCATCTCTTATACCCTAAGTTAACCCCATACTTCAGTGTGAAATGGATGGGTTTCTGGCCAAAAGGATACAAGTGTTGTGTAAACCTCTCATTCGACTACGATTCAGACAGCGCCACGATCTGGCGGACTCCCCTCGATATAGTAAACCAGAGTAGGGGGCGCTTCGCGCCGAATGTTGCAATCCCTCGTATACTTGATGTACTTGCTCGTCACGAACTCAAAGCGACGTTCTACACTCCAGGCTGGACAGCAGATAAGTATCCAGACTCCGTCAAGAGCATCATTGAGCACGGTCACGAGGTTGGCGCCCACGGCTACACACACGAGCGCTTAGCAGAAATGAGCTGGGAGCTCGAGGAGAGTGTATTTGAGAGAGGCTTAGCCACGCTGAAGAAATTCGGCATTAAACCAGAAGGTTTCCGTGCCCCTTACTGGCTCATCAGCGATCGTACCATCGATAGGATAAAGCAGTTCGGCTTTAAGTACGACAGCGACTTCATGGACAGTGACATGCCCTATATGCTCGAGTGGCGGGGCAAGCCTACCGGACTTGTGGAGCTTCCCGTCGAGTGGATGCTGGACGACTGGCCCCAGTTCGACACTTATAGGCGTAGTCCAGAGGACGCCTACAAGGTCTGGAAGGCAGAGTTCGAGGGCATATACCGCCTTGAAAGGTACTTTGGCCTCACCTGCCACCCCCAGGCAATTGGCAGAATAAGCCGTTTAGACATGCTTGAAATGCTAATCACGGAGATGGAGCAGAAGGGGGATGTCTGGTTCGCCACTGGGAAAGAGGTAGCAGACTGGACACGGAAGAAGTTAGGATAACCTCTTCAAAGCCTCAACCAAGGCAGGTATCGCCTCTCCCGACGACGCCTTAACTACAACATCGCAGATGCTACTTAGATCACTCTCCAGGGGATTAATCTCGATGATGACCCCTCCTCTATCATTAACGATGAGGGGCAGGCTCGCAGCGGGATAAACGACAGCTGACGTACCCACAACTATTATACAGTCGCTCCGCTCAGCCTCAACCTGGCACGCAACTAGTACGTCACGTGGTATAGGTTCACCAAACATGACGACGTCATCTTTCACAATTCCTCCACACTTAGGACATTTTGGTGGCAAAGTTGATAGGTTAAAACCCGCCTTCAGGAACCTCGTATTACACCTGACACATCTGAGTTTGAGTTTGTTACCATGTATCTCGAGCACATTCTTGTTGCCTGCCTTGATGTGGAGATTGTCAATGTTCTGGGTGATAAGTGATTTTAAGAGCCCCATCGTCTCAAGCTCAGCGAAAGCCAAATGACCAGCATTCGGCTTCGCCTCACTAAGGCTATTCCCAAATATGCTTCTCCTCACAGGGTTTAGTTCCTTCTCCCAATATCCCCTCGGGTTGTCTTCGAAACTCCTGTAGCCATCTATCGGAGGCTCGCCAAACTCCGTCCAGAGCCCACCAGGACCCCTGAATGGGCGTATACCGCTCTCCACTGAGACGCCCGCTCCAGTTAGAGCGATGAAGTATCGGGAGCTTTTGATTAGTCGGGCTGCTTTCCCAATCAGGTCGAGGGTAGAATCGTCGAGTGGCACAATATATACTAGGAAGGACCAAAGAAAAGGGTTAGCTCTATTTTGCACGTTCCCTAAGCGCCTTGGTTAATGCAGGTAAGACCGTGTAGATGTCACCCACGATACTGTAGTCACTCAACTCGTGGATACCAGCGGCTTCATCGCTGTTTATGCTAACAATTATTTGGCTATCTCTGATGCCAGCCGCATGCTGGATCGTGCCCGAGATTCCGCAGGCGATGTATAGACTAGGAGCCACCTTCTTTCCGCTGATCCCAACCCACTGATCCATCCAGCCTAGATCAGCCGAGACGGGACGACTGCATCCCATCTTGGCATTCAACTCAGTGGCGAGCTCCTCGAGTAACTTGAGATCTTCCCTTCTCTTGAAACCCCTTCCAGCGGAGACGATGACCTTAGCGTTCTCGAGCCCTGCATCACCAGTTCTCTTCGGTCTGGTTTCTAGTACCTTGATCTTTGGAGTCACCGATATGTTTAGCTCTACTATCCCGCCTTTTCTCCCCTGAGCCTCAGGTTTTTGGAAGCTCCTCGGCGGGACGCTTATGACCACAGGCTTACCCATAAGCTTTATTGAGGCTATCGTTGAACCGCCATAGACTAGTCTTTTCACAGCGAATCCACCTTCCGACTGCTGGGCTTCGAAGCAATCTCCTGAGTAACCAGCGTTCAAGAATGCTGCGACTCTTGGTGCAAGTTCTCTTCCCTTCTTTGTGGAGCCCACCATGATAAGGTCAGGCGACTCCCTAGTAACCACATCGAGTAGGCCTAGCTTCATAGCATCGAATGACATATCCTTAGCCAAGTAAACCTTCTCGGCTCCGCTGCTCATGAGCACCCTTGCTTGTTCTAGGTGAACCGCGACGGCGGATACTCCTGTCCCAGAGAGTTGGAGTGCTTTACCTAGCAGTTGTAGCGACAGCTCGGTATTTTCGGAGTAGATTAGTGTCTTCACATTTATCCCTCTAGGACTCCGTCAACATCGAGCGCTGAGATCAGTTTGGCTACCTCCTCTTCAACCTTCTCAGCTTTGATCCTTACACGTTTTCTCTTCACCTCAGGAACCTTGACGTCAGAGACATCTATCCTGACGGAGGCTCTAATTTCATCCGCTGTTAAGCCAAGAGCTTCTATGTTCCACTCCGTAAGGGGTTTTTTCTTTGCCTTCATGATGTTCAAGAGGCTGGGGATACGTGGCTCATTGATCTCCCTAACGACCGTGGCGAGGAACGGTGGATCAGCCTCAACTACCTCGTCTACGTCCTCGAGATCCCTAATGGCCCTATACTTGCCCGCCTCAAACTTGAGCTCTTTAGCATAGGTTAGCTGCGGGATATCAAGCAACTCAGCAACACGTGGACCCACTTGTGAGCCCATGCCATCGAGTGACAGCTCTCCAGCGATTACAACGTCAAAGTCACCTACTTTTATTATCGCAGATTTTAGGACACGGCTCGTGGCGTTGGCGTCGAGCCCCTTCAGGGCGGGGTCATTGACAAGGTAAGCGGCATCGGCTCCCATGGCAAGAGCCTCTAAAATACTAGTCTTCGTTCTATCATCACCCATAGATACCGTAACAACCTCTATCCCCGCCACTTCCTTTATCCTGATGGCGGTCTCGAGCGCCCTCTTATCGAGGTCGTTTAGCCTCCTCTTCGAAGCCTCAACCATGGGACGGCGCGTGGAGAGGTCTATCTTGATTTCATTGATATCAGGGATGTCCTTGACTAGAACTATTATCCTCGTCACTTGAATCAGCCAACTCTTCCCCTACTACCTACATTTATCTTTTCCATTCAAGCGTCGAAAAATCCTTCGACGATTGACGATTATCGCTCCCCAAGCCTTTAAGAGAGGCATGAATTGGAGTTGAATATTGAAATGCTCCAGAAAAGAATCGTCTATCTCACACTTTTCATTGTAATGATATCAGTGACCCCGAGGGTAGCCCTAAGCGACGAATCCCCGAGCCCCGTGATGATCACGACTTACACGACCCCTGAACCTTTCCTCCACCAACTCACATCAGGAGACAAGTGTAGCTTCCGTGTAGAGATTCAGAACCTAGGTGTGAGCGTCCAGAAGGGACAGGTAGTAAACGCGTCGGACCCAACCGTGAAGTACTCAGGAAACTTCACCGTCGAAAACCTTTTCGAGCTGCGTAAGCTGGGGAGGCTCTACTATGGTGGACAATCTGTCGGCTACATTACTTCTCTCAATAACACGCAGATCGACAACTACTACTCCATTACAATTCCACCCATCAATGGGACGCTGAAGTATACATTTACATACAATCTGACCAAAGGATACGAGGTCTTCGGGGTTAGACCTGATGAGAACCTCGTCTTGTACTTTAGGGTTAACGTTTTTGTCCAGACTTATTCGGATAAAGATGGTGAATACCAGCTTAGCTTAGGTGATCGAGTCAAGACTCAGAGGAACGACTACTATATTATCGACTTCGTGAAACAGGAGTTTATCAGGGGTAAATTCATCGACATAAAGGGAGAGATAGGGCAATTAAATAACATCAACAGCAAGCAAGTTCAGATTGGTAAGGAGTACTATACTAAGATACTCGATAATCTCAACTCTACCATAAATAGGGGCGATTACGTGCACGCCCTCGAACTGATCCAGAACTACTACCAATTTGACCAACCAAACCTTGTCTCCCTCCTCTTCTACAACCTTAACTCTACAGGGCAAGCCGCAGATGAGTATTTGGATCTAAAGAAGGATTATGAAACCTTAGACGCAAACCACAAACTGCTGGAAAGCGACTATGAAACGGTTCTCTACTTAAACAATCTTCAAGAGAGTTACATTACTCAGCTCAAGGAGCAAATTCAGAAAAGCAAAGAAGATCTCATGATTCTTAGCGTCACCGGCATCATTACAATGTTCGCAGTTGGCTTCATCCTTGGACGTAAACCGCGCTTCTCTTTTCCGTGATCCACTTCAGAAAAACGATTTAAGGCGTCTAGTCGTAGTCTGATTGAATATTCATGAAGCCTGAAGAGGTTAGAAGGA
>JBGPRA010000168.1:0-5065 GCA_041489375.1 Bathyarchaeia archaeon
ACTCTCTATGTGAGACTTTGGTCGAGGAGCCGGGGTTTGAAAGTGAGCCGCTATTCGATGGTTTCCCGGAATGAAGGGGGTAAGCGGGTCGTAACAGAGTATGGTTTGAAGGCAGTGAAGATCTGATTGAATAGAAATTTAGTTCTTGGATACTTGACTCCGATCCTGTCATGTCTCATAATATCCATTAGTTTCGTGAGACTCTTCACACTGGGTGGCTTGAACAGCTCAATACATAGCTCCGTCTCAGCGCCCAATGACCAGATTGTCTGGACTCTCTCCCTGACGATTGTTGGGTTGCTGGGCGTTGCGTTTCTCTATTGGTTGACGAAGAAAAGGAGAGACTTCGAGATACGTATTCTTGTAGCCCTCGTCGTCGCGCCAACCTCCGCTATACTCGTGATAATAGTGTCTCAGACAGTATTGATGGTGGTAGCTAAAGCCGTCTCATCCTTTATGGCTTCCATCATAGTTCTGATCTCCCTTTATGTGGCGGTCTTCTCCATGATCTTCATTGTTAGTAATGCCTTCTCCTCCCGAGTTAGGAACTTCATCTTTATAGTATACGGTGCACTCCTCGGTTCCTTCGTCAGTCTTCTTCTACCCACAGTTTCCCTCGTCGTAACGCTCCTCGCCGTCTCGGTTTTTGATCTCATCATGCTGAATACAGGGTGGGTTGTCGAGTTAGTCAGAGGGTTCGGGGGATCAAAGGCGAAGTCTTCACGAATGAGCTATGTAGGAGAGGAGGTCGAGATTGGGATGGGCGAACTGATCTTCTACTCCTTCCTTCCCGCACACGTCGAGGCATACTATGGAGCGGGGCTCCTCGCGGTTACTTTGCTAATGATTGGGATAGGAATAGTGCTAAACCTCTGGATCTTAGAACGGAGGGGAGTTGTCTCTGGCTTGCCTGCGCCGATCTTCCTAGGGTTAGCTCCCCTGGTTGTCTCCTTAATCCTTTAGCATATGGTTCCTAGACACACACTTTTCAATTGCCACCGCGTTTTGTGATCCATGGCGTCTAAGAGCGGATTCAAGCCAGACGAGCTAGCCTACTACTCCCGCCAGTTGGTTCTCGCCGAGATTGGGTTGAATGGGCAGAAGAGGCTCAAGGATGCCCGGGTCCTCGTCGCAGGGGTAGGTGGGTTGGGGTGTCAACTATCGGTCCATCTAGCCTCCATGGGTATAGGTTTTCTCAGGTTAGCAGACCGCGACATCGTCGAGCTTAGCAACCTTCAGAGGCAGAATCTCTACGGCATCGACGTCGTTGGGTACCCTAAGGTGGAGGCAGCTGAGATACGCCTCCGCAAGGTAAATCCCTTCATTAATGTTGAGGCTCTCCCAGTCTCTATAAATGAACGGACTTCCACAAAGCTCGTGGAGGATGTGGATGTTGTCGTCGATGGGCTTGACCGGTTGACTCCACGCCTGGCACTAAATAGAGCATGCATTGAACATGACATACCCTACGTCTACGGTGCTGTCATAACCCACGTCGGGAACGTCTCGACGATTATCCCGGGGGAGACTCCTTGCCTGGAGTGCTGGCAGGGAGGCATCGACGAGGCAAATGTACCGACCTGCGCTACGGTAGGGGTGATGCCTCCTGCGATAAGCGTTATTGCCAGCATCCAGGTTTCGGAGGCTCTTAAAATCATTCTAGGAGGGAAACCAAATCTCGCGAGTAAGCTTCTCTTCTTCGACATGGATGATCTAAGTATTGAGAAGATCAACCTAGCTAGGGCGGAATCTTGTAAGGTTTGTGGAATGGGTGTAACCGAGCCAAGTATTAGCGATCCTATTGAGGAAATATGTGGGCGGAACGGAAAAAGGGTATTCGCATTCACTCCAGAGACACTGGCTAATCTTGACCTTCACGTCGTAGAGAGTAATCTCAGTGAAGTAAGCCTAACAAAGAAGTTATTCACACGCCTCGGTTTGACCTTCACCAACAGTAAAGGAATCAATGGCAGTGT
The DNA here is from genome assembly GCA_041489375.1 of Bathyarchaeia archaeon. Lineage (GTDB taxonomy): Archaea > Thermoproteota > Bathyarchaeia > TCS64 > TCS64 > UBA8941. The sequence goes on from JBGPRA010000168.1 coordinate 1,977, forward strand.
GTTCAAGACTGGTGCAGCTGTCATAGAGGGTGCGGATTCTAGAGAGCGAGCATGTATTTTATATGAGAATCTCACAAAAATCAAAATAGAATAGAATTTAACTCCTAGAATCATGCCCTAATCGTTATGGCTCTGAGAGGGGAACTCAAAGCATTCTTCGGGGGGCGTGATGACCGAAGGGTCGTCATTGTCGGTATTGGGAGTCCCATCCGACACGACGACGTAGTCGGGCTCCGGGTGCTCGAATTACTCGAAGGAAAAACACCCAAAAACGTGCTACTTCTCTCAACGGAAACCGTGCCAGAAAGCTACACAGGCGCGATCAGGGACTTTTCACCGACACACGTTCTCCTACTCGATGCCGCACACTTCAATGGCACACCCGGCGAAGGGCGGATAATTCCCCCGCAGAGCATAGCCAATATCTCAGTCTCTACCCACAGCCTCCCACTGAACATCTTCATCGACTACCTCAAGAAGTCTATATGTGAGAATGTAATCCTACTAGGAGTCCAGGGGGTCAACATCGACCTAGGTGAAGGCCTGACGCCAGAGGTCGAGGGTGAAGCCAGGGCATTAGCCGATCTCCTCAGCGAGATTCTCAGTGAGTAGACAAAAATGGGTGTTTTCATACCTTTTTTTTATCTTTTTTTACACTTTGTTGGATTGATAACGAAAATTCTTATCAACTGTGAATGTTTATATCTCTGAACCAAACGAAGGTTTGAGGGACCCAGTTGCTTGAAGGTCTTACCGGATTCACGATAATTTTAGTTGTAGCTGTCGCCGTTGCACTCGTAATCATGGCAATAGGCAACGACCTCGCACCGAAGAGTCCGGACACACCCGGAAAGTTGGCGCCTTACGCTTGTGGTGAGGACATCGCACCCACCAAGGTTAGGGTGAACGTCGAGAACTTTTTCATCTACGCAGTATATTTCATGATATTCGACGTGTTGGGCTTCGTCCTTGCGACGACGCTCGCCAGACCGGCGAACGTGATGCTGCCGCTCGCATACGCAGCTGCTTCACTTGTGTCCATCGCTATACTGACAGCGAAGTGGAGGAAGTAGAATGGGCCTTGTAACATGGGCTAGAACGCGTTCTCCTTGGTTGATACATTTCAACGGTTCAGCCTGTAACGGATGCGATATCGAGATACTTGCAGCTCTGTGCCCCCGTTTTGATGTTGAACGCTTTGGCGGCGTGCTAAAGGGAACTCCTAGACATGCGGATGTGCTCGTGGTTTCTGGTTCAGTTTCAAGAAAAGTAAAATCTAGGTTAAAAAGAATATACGATCAGATGCCTGAGCCCAAGTTCGTTGTAGCGGTTGGTAGCTGCGCTAACACTGGGGGGGTTTTCCAGGATTGCTACAATGTGATGGAGGGAGTTGATAAAGTGATTCCAGTAAACGCGTATATCGTTGGTTGCCCACCCAAGCCTGATGCTATTCTGGATGGGGTCGTGAAACTGTTAGTAAGTGCGGGGTATTGAGGTGAAAGGATGAGCTACAACGATGCAAATATGAAGACAACTGAAAGGCTTACCGAGGCTATTGGGATAGAGAATATAATTGAAGTTAAGACACCGAGGGATAAGCGTGTATTCGTCAGAGTAAAAACCGAAAAACTACGAGACGCTATTGCTTATCTAAAAGAAAAAGAGGGGTTGTATCATCTAGCAACGATCACTGGTACCGACCTCGGTGATGAGAGAGAGATTAACTACCACCTTAACAGACAGGATCTGATTTTCACGGTTAAGGTCCGAGTTCCCTCAGAGAGACCAGTTGTTCCCTCAATTACTGACATCATCAATGGTGCAGTCCTCTATGAACGTGAGGTACGTGACATGATCGGCGTATTCCCGGAGGGTCACCCAAATCCAAAAAGGCTTAATTTATCCGAGGATTGGCCAGATGACATCTATCCCTTATTGAAGAAATGGGATATTAAATTAATTAGAAAAGAAGTCGATGGAGAGGAATGGACATGAGCGATAGGGAGTTCAGCATACCTATCGGCCCGCAACACCCGGCTTTAAAGGAACCAGCGAGCTTCCTCTTCAAGGTTGACGGCGAGGTCGTCGTCGACGTCGAGCCCCGCATTGGTTACAACCATAGGGGGGTCGAGAAGGCGATGGAGGCCCGAACCTATATCCAGAACCTCTACCTCGTTGAAAGAGTATGCGGCATCTGCAGTAACGCCCACCAAACCCTCTACGCAATCAATGTAGAGGACGTCGCGGGAATACAAATTCCGCCGAGGGCCAAGTACCTCCGAATGTTTGTACACGAGCTTGAGAGGATCCACAGCCACATGCTCTGGGTAGGCGTCGCAGCTCACGAAATCGGATTTGATACCCTATTCTACTACGTGTGGCGCGACCGCGAAGTAGTCCTTGACATCCTTGAGGAAATAAGTGGTAATAGAGTCAACTACGCTTGGAACACAATCGGCGGGGTGAGAAGGGACATCTCAAGCGATAAGATACCCAAGTTACAGAAGATGCTTGATATCCTCGCGGAGCGCACAAAGTACTACACGAAAGTTGCCTCAACGGAGTCAACGATTATCAACAGAACAAGCGGCGTCGGCTATTGCAGCAAGGCGGACATGATACGCCTCTGCGGTACAGGCCCCCACGCTCGTGCAAGCGGAGTAAACAAGGACACTCGCCGCGAAAATACTTACCTTGCTTATGATGAGGTCCCCTTCGAGGTTATCACCGCGGATAGTGGTGACGTACTCGCTAATGTACTAGTCCGCGTCGGTGAGCTTGTTCAGAGCGTCGGGATTGCAAAGTATGTCTTGGATCACCTGCCGGATGGTCCAATCAGGGAAAGGTTCACTCCTCTTCAGAAGGTTCCGGAGGGCGAGGCAACGAATATGGTGGAGGCACAGCGTGGCGAGGATATTCACTACATATGTAGTAAGGGCGACAACAAGCCTTACAGGTACAAGATCAGGGCGCCTACGTTGGGTAACATCCCGAGCCTCGTCGTGAAGCTCAAGGGAGGGTATATTGCTGACATTCCAATTGTTCTGGCTGGCATTGATCCATGCTTTAGTTGCACCGATCGCATGATC
>JBGPRA010000169.1:0-5062 GCA_041489375.1 Bathyarchaeia archaeon
ATCAATCTGGCGCTCGTGAAAGCATTTCCTAATATCTATAGTAGATTCGGGTGACTTGATCTATCTAAAAATGAAATTTATCTTGTAATGCTAGTCCTATCACGGAATGGAATATTCAAACTATCAATATCATGCGCGAATATAATGTTGATCTGGATCAGACTTGAAACTAAATTGGTTTAGGTCTAAAAAAATGAGAAAGCACTTGCACGCGATTTATGTAACGGTCTGATTAATCGCTCGGTGGAATGCATCCCGAAGAGCCAACTCCCTCGGATCTCTCCCTGGTTTTGTACCCATCCGATTACAGACATACGCATACCCCCCCTCAGTCTGTGGGTCAGCAAACCCGAAGGACCCCCCGCTCCCGGAGACCCAAATGCGCTCGAACTTCCATAAGGGTACGATTGGCAGGGCTTCAGAAAACCGAGTGAAAATGATATCTCATTCATCATACACTCGTCATAAAATCCATTAAGTGGTGGGATAGCAGATGCCATAAGAGTTTCTAGAGTCCCTCGGTATAATCCTAGTTCATGACCACCGGTCGCGAATACGCTGTAAGCATGTGCGATTGCGCGTGCAGTTCCGACGCCACCCCCCGATGGCACCTCAAGGTTACGCGCATAGATTCGCTCCTTATCAAGAGGTAGCCACAGTCCCGGGTTCTCAAACATCGCCCGGTGAAGTGGTGAGTGCTTATTCATCGATGCAAATAATATAGGTAAGGATCCTACGCTGAAAAAAGCAGTAACCGGATTGAACCTCTGGATCGTAGCTAAACTAGAATTGGGGATGTCCTCAGGAAGGCGGATGTAGAAGTCAAGGCCCAGCGGTGAGGCAATTTCATCCTGATAGAATTGTCCTAGGCTGCGGTGGATACCGAACCGAAAACGTAAGTCTGTAAGCGCGCGCACAAAAAAAATAAAAGGATAGTTTGTGAAATGGAATGTGTGCCGCGCGCACGCGCAGATGCGTCCTTCAGAAGTGGTGTAATGGGAATGACTGAGAGTGAGGTATTCGACGATTTGAAGGTTATTGCCAGGCAGACTGTCAGCATCTTCAAGACCGTCCGCGATGAGGTGGAGAGCCAATTCTCGGAGCTTTCATCTGAGGAACGGCACAAGGTTTTTCTGCTGATAGTTCCGTTCGTTGCGGATCTCTTCACCATGGGGGCAAGTGGAGCCCTGGTTGGTGAAGAACCTGAGCCCGTCGTAAGGAGTAAGAGAAAAAGGTGAGTGCCAGGTATATGTCTAACCTTGTTTCCCCTGCGCGCGCTTACCTGTCTAGGAATTGGTTAAAATGGTTTTAAAGCCGATTCGCTCGCTCGTTTAAATAGTGTAATCTCCCTGAGTACGCGTTCAAGGAGACTGGGATCTATGCGGAATCCTGAGGAAACCATCGAGGATACGGCGTCCCGAGCCTCAGATCCAGTCAGCTTACCACCGTGAAGAGCCCTGAGGACCACATGCAGCGTACCTCGCTGGGCTAGCCCTAGGGCCTCAGCGACGGCTCTACCACCCGACTCATCTATGAGAAGGGGGAGACCCCTACTCAAGGCGAGAGCCATGGCCGCAGCTTCACCCTCGTGGATCTCTGGGAGATCATCCGTGAGCCTCCTCTTCCTCCCCCCGGCCTCATCAGCCTCAACGTTTATCCAGCCCTCTTCGACGGCGTCCTTGACGACGTGGGCGTCCGGGTATCCCTCCCTGAGACCATCCTCCACGACCTCGGAGTAGACCTCCGGAGGGATTAGTATACTCTGGTACTGATCCTTCAGTAAGTCAAGCCTGCCTGCTTTGGCGAGCCAGATGAGTACACTCGCATCGGCTACAGCGGTCGTACGCTACTCTCCCCTCAAGGCCTTAAGGTCCTGGTCGAGGTCCCTCTCACCGTACTGGATTAGGACGCCTTTCCTCTGTAGGGCCTCGTAGAACCTGCGGAGGCTGACCCCGGCATGCTTCGACGCCTGCCAGCCCGTCACCTCACCCTTCCTGTAGAGCTCAACCGCAAGGTCGATCCGCTTATCCTTTATCCCCTCGTCGAGTATCTCCCGTATCAGGGTGGACCTGTCCTTGTGCTCCTTCTGGGCGAGGTCGTCGAGCTTCTCAAGGATCTCATGGGGCAGTCGGAGGCTTATGTTCCCGGACATCTCTGTATTACAGAATATATTTTCTGTAATATATACGTGTTTGGTGTTCGTTGCTAACGCGAGCGCGTACTTATAGATATACATACCATAAATAATGTTAATTAGTACCGCTTTCAAGCATTACTCAGGGGAATACGATGGACACCGTCACCATCAAGGTCGAGGAGGACCTGAAGAGAAGAATGGAGAAGGTTAAAGAGAACTGGTCCGCATACCTCCGAGAAGCTATTAGGAGAAGGGTCGAGCAGGAGGAGCGTAAGAGCGCGGCCGAGACGCTGCTTAAGGGACTCAAGACCGACGCGAAGAAGGTTCCCGAGGGATTCATCGACTCCGTAATCAGGGAGACGAGGGAGTCGAACTGAGATCGTATATAGTGGATGCATCCGTTGCGACCAGGTTCCTGTTGAAGGAGGATCTGGCGGAGGGGGCGGAGCTGGTTCTAAGAAGCTTCACCGAGGGAAAGATCGACATCACATCACCGCCACTGATAATCTATGAGGTTGGAAACGCTTTGAGGACCGCCGCCTCCAGGGGCATAATCGAGTCTGCGGACGCCACGTTCTCCTTCAACGCCTTTCTTAGGCTGGGGCTCGGAAAACTCGCATTATCCGACCGCCAATACTCTGATGCCCTTGAGTGGTCGATCAGAAGAGGCGTCAGCTACTATGATGCAATATACATTTTAAGTGGCAAGGCATTGGGGTATAAACTTCTGACGGCGGATAGCAAGCAGCTGGAAGCAGCGGTCGGGGAGCTTGAAGCCCTCCACCTCAAAGACTTTAGTTAGGATCAACTCCCGAGCGCGCGCATGGTGCGTGCCGAATCTAAGCCTGTTGGAGACTCGGCCTCTACTGAGGGAGTGATCCCGATGATGCAAGTTGGGTTGATGAATCAGGAAGCCCACCTCTTTAGAGGTGGCTAACTCACAGCCCACTGATCAACCGAAGACTTGACATAACCGGCCTCAATAAGAGTTATAAGCTATGCTTTTTTTCTTATCATTGCCTTCCTAGGCAGTGGTTCTTTGGCAGCCAGTCTACATACTAAAATGGTTTGCAGCGAGTGCGGAAGCTCAACCCTGCTACGGGACTACGACACAGGCGAATTAGTCTGTCAAAGCTGCGGCTACGTCATCAGTTCCACGCTCATCGACCAGGGCCCGGAGTGGAGGGCGTTCGACCAGGAGCAGATGGATAAGCTTCCCCGTGTAGGAGCCCCGGTGACTTGGACGATCCACGACAAGGGGCTCAGCACAACTATCGGCTGGCAGGACAGAGGCGCGTCAGGGCGCAGGCTCAGCCCAGAGGAGCGGGCGAAATTCTACAGGCTCAGGAAGTGGAATAGGAGGAGCAATGTCAGTGACTCAACCCAGCGCAACCTGGTCCACGCCCTCAGCGTGATGAGTAAGATCGCTTACAAGCTAAACCTACCCAGGAACGTCACAGAGACCGCGTGCATGATCTACCGGCGCGCCCTCCAGAAGCAGCTCGTCAGGGGCCGCACAATCCAGAACGTAGCCGTCGCCATCATATATATGGCGTGCAGGCAGTGCAACGTGATCCGTACCATCGAGGACGTCGCCCTCGCCGCGACGATAACGAAGAAGGAGGCAGCCCGCGACTACAGGTTCCTGCTCCGTGAGCTCAACTCGGAGGTGCCGCAAGTCAACCCTCAGGGCTACATAAGCAAGATAGTGAACAAGCTCAGCCTCACGGGCGAGACGGAGATGCTGGCTATCTCGATCCTTGGCACGGCTTCTAAACTAAGGCTTACCAGCGGTAGGGGGCCACCAGGAATAGCGGCCGCTTGCATCTACATCTCGAGCCAGATAACGAACGAGCACCGGACCCAGGGCGAGATAGCGAAGGTGGCTCAGGTGACCGAGGTCACCATCAGGAACCGCTACAAGGAGCTCGCCCGGAGGCTCAGCTTTACCGTAAATATCTAAGCCCCTTTTTCTACACCGTTTAAAAGGGCGGAAAGCGTCTTCTTCAGCTGATCATTGCTATGGCCGATGAGTATCTCGTCTTTATCGGGAGGCCGCGTGCGCAGAGTTTTTATGAATTATCGTCTTGGGATGAAAATGCAGTACCCTAGAAAAGGCATTATTAAGGTTATGAATCTCGAGTCCAATGAATCAAGTAAGGTCATTGGATGGTGGATCGGCTGGCCTGAGAAAAATCTCAAATTATTTGGGAGGATACTGGGTCAGCACGGTAGAAGTGGGAACTTGATGGCTCGATTTAAGCATGGGTTACCGGGACAAGCAGTCGAGACAAAATTAGTTATTGCAAAGGTCAACTACCCACCTCTAAAGGAGTGGGCTTGTAGTTCAAGCTCCCATTCGGGCAGACCACAATAGGCTGGTTGACTTCAGCCCTCCAACGAATATTCCTCGCAGCGTTCAAGTCAGCGTGCTCATCAAACCCACACCTGCGACACCTGAACCCCGACTGGCTCGCCCTGTTCAGCCTCTCCACATGCCCACATGCTGAGCACCTTCTGCTCGTGTCCCTCGGATCCACCATCAACACGGGCACACCCGCTACCTTCGCCTTATAATCAACGAAGGCCCTCAGCTGACCGAACGCCCACTTACCATGCCTCCCCCGTTGCCCATGCCTAACCGTCACCCGAGAGCGTATCCCCCTCAGATCCTCTAATGCTAACGCCCTCATCGTGCCTTTAGCAACAACCACCAGCTCCTTACTGATCTTATGGTTCACCTGCCTCTTGAACTTCGCCTCTCGCCCCGACAGCTTCCTAAGATGCCGCTTAGCGCTTTCTGTTCCCACGTGTTGAAGCTCCGCCTTCAGCCCCGTGTAGCGCCTCCTCGCCTCCTCAACCCCGCCCCCGAGTAGGATACGTCGTCACTCGTAGTCGCGATGTTAACGATGCCGAAATCCACCC
>JBGPRA010000170.1:0-4897 GCA_041489375.1 Bathyarchaeia archaeon
CACGAACTGGTGGCTCGTATCAATGCCGAACTCGATCTTTTGGACGACTGCACCCTGCGGAGTGAAGGTGTTTATGCCGTATTTCTTGCCTGCTTCTGCGTTGAAGCTCTTCATCAGTAGCTCCCAGTGAGCTGGGTTGTTGTTGTCGATGATCACCGTGTTCGCAGGGAGCGTTACAGTTGTCGTTTGGTTTTTCCCCTGCGAGGAGGTTGTTATCAGGACCTTTCCTCCAAGGAAGTTGCACCTAAGATTCGTTGTCACTCCACCTATGTCGACGTCGGCTGTGTAGCTGACTTGGGATACCTCGTCGATGAATCGGTGGGTCGTTTCGAGCGTCAGTTGTTCGTCTTTGTAGGTAATATCAACAGAGGTTTGTAGAGTGAGGAAGTTGGAGGAACCATTTGTTTGGGTATTTAGGGTGTAATTATATGTGCCTATCAGTATGCCTTCCTTATAATAGTCAAATTGCTGGGAAGCGCCAATGATTAGTGATGCATAGCTGCCTGGAGTGTAGTCGATTAGAGGGTTGGCGAAGTTGCTGTATAGTTCGACTACTATTGCCCCGACTAGTATAATTGCGCCAAGAAGAAATACGTCGCGGTTGTTCAATCGGTTCTAGTAATGGGGTCCTAAACGTGTTTAAAGGGGTTTGGAGTTACTGTGAGAGCTTCGTGGCTGTCTCGTGGAGTATCTTGAGCGCTGACTCAACTTCGTATCGGGTCTTGTCGAGACTGGCCCTTTGTTTCTTCGCCATTGCGCTGTGCTCTTTGAGCATCCTCTTTACCTCCTCGGGGCGGGGGCTACCTAGACTTCGTCGGCGTTGCAGGCTCAGCTTGGGATCTGTGGCTTTATCGATGAGACCCTGGTTGACTTTAATTCTCTTCTTGTAGAGCTTTGTGGCGCTTGCCTCGACGTCCTCAGGTTTGAGTTTGTCGAGAGTGGCTCCTCGGCTGAGGGAGAGGTTGACGAGGTCGGCGGCTATCTTGTAAGATTCACGGAAGCTGAGATCTGCCTCGTTTGAGAGAATCTCAGCGAGCTCAACCGCCATAGCAAAGTTACCGGGGACCTGTCTGTAGAGCTTCTCTGGCTTGATTTTCATCGTGGCTATGGCGCCGGTCATGATCTCTAGGCAGATTAGGGTGTTCTCGATGGTGCGCCAAAGGGTTAGTTTGGTCTCTTGGAGGTCTTGGACGTAGCCTGTTGTGACGCCTTTCTCCATGGTGAGCAGTTCAACGAGGGCGCCGTAGGACTCGCCTGTTTTACCTCGGAGGAGCTCGATTGTACTCGGGTTCTTCTTCTGGGGCATGATGCTGCTACTAGAGGTGTACTCGTCAGCCAGTTCAATGTAGCCAAACTCGACAGTACTCCACTCGAGAATGTCAGCCGCGATTCTGCTCAAGTCACCCATGATAATAGCGCAGACTGCTGCTGTTTCCATGGCCCAGTCTCTGCTACTCGTGGCGTCGATGGAGTTCTCATGAATTCCATTAAAGCCGAGGAGCTCAGTTGTGCGACTACGGTTAATGTTGATACTAGTGCCACCCACTGGTCCGGAGCCAAGGGGGTTAGTGTTAACCCTTGCGTAGAGTTCTGATAGGCGCTGCTGGTTGCGTAAGAGGATATCGGCATATGCGCTGAGGTATGCGCCTATTGTACCTATTTGACCGTGTTGGCCGTGGGTGTAGACGATCATGATCGTGTCGGTGTGTTCAGTGGCACGTTTCTGGAGGGCGTCGACGAGGTTGAGGACAGCCTCAGAGATATTGAGGATGTCCTCACGTAACCTTAACTTGATGTCGGTCACGACCTGGTCGTTTCGACTTCTGCCAGTGTGGATCATGCCACCGGCCTCGATGCCAATCTGCTTTATAACTGTTGTCTCGATGTACTCGTGAACGTCCTCGTACTCGGCGCCGATTGCGACTTCGCCGTTTCGCCACTTCTGGCGTATCTGTTCGAGTGCGGTTAGGATCATCTTGAGCTCTTTTAATGGGATAATGCCCTGCTCATGGAGCATGATGTCGTGAGCCGTCGTGCAGTTGATGTCGTCTTCGAAGATGCGAAGGTCCTCGTTTACGCTCGTGTGGAATCTAGCCGTCTTGTTGTCGAACTCCTTAGCTAGGCGTGATCGGAATAGGCTGCCTTGTGTCACGGTTTTCACCTTTTGGCTAGGCTTTAGGGTGGTTCGTTTATATTCGTTGCGACACAGGTGTTGCGTTTTAATTCGGTTTTGTCTTAGTTGGGTCGGGTTACGTGTGTAAAAAGTAGACGGCACAATGATTCATCTTAGTGAAGAGATTTCACTATGCCTTGCCTACGTTATGTTTTTCGTAAAGCCTCTTCAACTTCACGTCAAGCTCCTTGGCACGTTCCTCGTGTTCAGTCGGCTTTATCTTAGGGCAGTCGTAGTCAACGACCTCCCGCATTAGCTTGACGTTCTCCTCGACGAAGATAACGGTACCGTCGGGCTTGACGCTCTCAATGCCGTCAATCTTAGCGCCGTCTTCGTTCAACTTGATCGCATCCTTGAGAGTGATACTGGGGAGGGTCACTTTGGCACCGGATGCGCCTAGGATGCATGGGTACCCACCAGGAAGCCCATTAGGTCCTGGGAGGCATTGGATGAGTTCCTCACTGTCATAGTAGATTGCGAGTGTGATCTTAAGGAAGCTGCTTGCGGTCTTCATCTGGTCAACGAGGGGTCCCGGGAAGCTGGGCATGTTAGTGTAACCGTACTTTTCGTAGAGCTTGGCGATGGTCTTAACTGGGTACATGGTGCTCACATCTTCCCCGGCAGCGATGATCTTGTACCAGCTAGGGCCATCCATCTTGGCTGTGTAGAATGTACCGTGGTGGCCGACAGCGAAGACCTGCACATCCCTGACGGGGACCTTCTGCTCCACAGCAACGATCTTTCTGAGTCTGCTTGCGCCGAGGTCCATGTTCCCCCCACCGCAGACGGGCGGGAGGTTGAGTTTTCCAAGGATCACGTTAGTGAGGTCGGGATAGGCCCCATTTACGACCTTGGTGTCGATCCCGCTCTTCTTCACAGCCTGCATCAGCTTGTGGGTGAGTGTGAAGTGGAAGGGTATCCAAGGTCCGATGGGGCTGATCTTCTTGTAAACCTCACTAGGGAGCAGTCGGGTAACCCACCAAGCGCCAAGGCTGGCGAGGCTGCAAACGACAGTGGGACGCTCCTCCTTTAGTATCTTGGCGGTGCCGTCGACGTCGAAGAGGTCGATCTTCCGGAAGTTGAAATGTGGATAGAGGCCGAAGTTATGTGCGACGTGCAAGCACTCGTCCACTTCATACCTTCCCTTTACTTCGTTGTAGTCTGCGCAGACTACATTTATTTTATCAGTCATACTGGCTATCTGGTACATCATGTCGTGGGCGACGCTGCCCGCGGAGCCAATTAGGAGAATCTTACCCATCATGTGAATCGGCTATGTTTTGGCTGTTAGCGTATAAACGATTTAGGGGATCATTGAGAGACGCGGTCAAATAGGATGTAAACCAGATTAAGCGCATCGGAGGTTGAAAATGAATCACTAAGGATATCATGTTGTTTAGCGCTTTTACGCTTGGGTCGGCGTTTATGCCTATAGATGTACTTGATGAGGAGAGCCTCTTCAAGGCCATAGGGATACTCGCGGACAGAGACCCTGACCTCGCCTCTATAGTACAACGTTACGGTTCCCCACCCATGTGGTCTAGGCCACCCGGCTTCGCCACACTCATACATATAATCCTTGAACAACAAGTCTCACTTTCATCTGCACGGGTAGCCTACAACCGTCTAAGTGAGGTAACGGGTAATGTAAGCCCGACTAGTTTCCTGAAGCTAAGTGACTGGGAGTTGAAGTCTTTTGGATTCAGCCGTCAGAAGACTAACTATGGACAACAACTGGCGAGAGGCATAATCGACGGTTCAATCGATCTTGATGCGCTTGAAGGATACCATGATGAGGAAGCGCGTTCTCGGTTGATGGCAATCAAGGGCATCGGGCGCTGGAGCGCTGACATCTACCTGCTTATGGCCCTTCGTCGTCCCGACGTCTGGCCACACAGTGACATAGCACTAATCAAAGCAGTTACTAGAATCAAGAAATTAAAGAGTCATCCATCAAGTGAAGAGTGGGAGGCGATTGGGGAGGCTTGGCGACCATGGAGAAGCGTCGCAGCCCGTATTGTGTGGTTCGAGTACCTTGGCGGGAGGCCCTGATCACTTAATCCGCTCATTCTGGTAGACGCCGCTGTACCCCTTCTCAACCTCATCCGTAGAGTAGAAGACGAGCTGGGCTATACGCGCGTCCTGTTTCAGCCTGATGCCCTGGGGATTGTGGACGACTAGGAGACTGCTACTCCTCCCCTGGTAGCCGGGGTCCCAGACAGCGGTCTCGACCGCCGCAGCGTTACGGAGAACAGTGCTCCTACTCCTAGCGAGGGCAACGATGTTCAGAGGCATCTTAACAGCCTCGTTGTATACTATCATATAGCATCCTTGAGGGAGAGAGTACCACTTGTCGGAGCTTGGCTTGAGCAGCCTCGTCGCCGCAAGTTTCCTCTCTTTATTGTCGAAGTCAATCGCCCCCGCCCCCCAATATGCATGGACCTCCTTCAGGCTCAGGTCGAAGCCCGCTGGTTGGAGCTGCTTCTCTAGGTCGATGTAGCCAGTGATGAGCTGCTGCGCCTCTATGAGTTTTTTAATTGCCTTGGAGTTTAGCATTGTATTCTCGCTGTGGGTTTGGCCGTAAAATTGTTGCGTTTAATTTTTCTTCATCCTGCGATAGGCTCCCCGCAGGAGAGCTATCTGGCCAGCGTGGTACACGAGTTCACTTACGAGCATGTTAATCCCCTCGGCTCTCCTGTGGATACCTCCCCAGAGGGGTATTTC
>JBGPRA010000171.1:0-4847 GCA_041489375.1 Bathyarchaeia archaeon
AACCTAATGAAGAGTCTACTCCTGTCCATGAGGGGATGTGGACGCGTGTATCCCGCCATCTCCACAGCGGGGTCCTCAAGTAGACTCGTCTGTAGAAGATTGAGCAGGGTGTGGCTCTCACCCCCAAACTCGACCTCGATATAGCCTTCTTCTTCTTTAGTTATGTTAAGCTTCATGATGAGATATCCTCCTTTCCGTAGCTCCTCGCTATCTGACGGCGCTCGACGCGTTTACACTTAGGGCAGGTAAGGCGCCCCTTTTGGTTCTCGAGGATGCCACCGCATCTGCTGCAGTAAGCATAGACAACGCCGTACTCAGGGCTAGCCATGCTGAGCTGTATTATCCTGTTCTTCGTGTTGGCGACGACAGCGCGCACTATGTCACCACTCCTCAGGGCCTGCTCCAAGTTCCTTCCGAACTCGCGTGCAACGTCGCTTATATGAACTACGCCGGTGTAAGTTGGCTCGATCTTCTTACCGTCGACGCGGAATATGTCTACGCGCGCGTCCCTCCGTGTTACAGAGCCAGCCTCGGCTATGACGATGACTCCCTCAAGAGGTAGGTTTAGGTGTCTAGTGACTTTTTTGACCTCTAGTGCCCTCTTCTCCTTGTTGAGTGTTGTCTCGCCGAGCTCCTCTGAGCGAACCAGTCCATCCTCTTGGTAGCTGCCCTCACCGTCATTATACTCCTCGATGACAGCGAGCTCCTCGCCAGGAAAGACCTTCCTTTTGATGTTTCTTACTTTAGACATTCTGTTGTGCCTACCGCGTCGGCAACAGCCACTTCACGAGCTGGTCGCCTAGAGACCGGTCCTGTTATGCTCCCGCTTTTTAATAAACTGATTGGTGAAGCTTCCTAGCTGAGGTAGCCGTGTCCCCAAGTCTCCTCCCAGCTCCGTTCGCCAAGTAGAACGCGAGCCTCGGTGGTGGTGAGGATGGGGCGTTCGACACCCGCAACTCCGTCTATAGCTATTCGTGGGCACGCTGTCACGATGAAGGCCTCTGCCTCGTTGAAATTGTTGAGCTGATCAGCGCGCACCTCGTCGAGATAGATTATGAAGGCCCTGATATCTCTGTCACCTAGCTTCTCAGCGAGGCAAATCGCATCTGGGAGAGATCGCTGTCCCGGCTTCGAGCTGACGAGCACTCCAATGGTCTTTGCAGTCTTTGCAGCCGTAAGTAAAGCCATTCTCCTCTTAGCGAGCTGCATCAACTCAGACTCGTCGAGCCTAGTGACTGAGCCGTTGTATGGATTAGCAATTATGATTGGCTTCCCGGTCGTTAATGCAAGGCCAAGGGGGTGGAACTTACCCCCTCCTATGAAGATATAACCGTCAACTTCCACGGGAAGCTTAGTAGCAGCAGCATAGCTACAGCCTAGAACTTGCCCCGCCTCGGGAGTGACACCTGCGCCCTCACCGATGAGTGCCTTGACTCCCTTCTGTTTGAGCGCCACAGATACTTCACTTAGTTGCTTTGTATGCTGAATGGTACTAGTTAGTCCGACTCTCCCCCAGCTAGAGATGCTTGGGAGCACCGCCTCGACCATCTTGGAGACGTCGAAGGGTATTCTAGCCTCGACGTAGAGGACTGGGACATTTGTGACGATGTCGAAGCAGGAATGGCCGTAGTGGATTAGGAGGTCTACATTGAGCTCGATTGCTTGCCTAGATGCGAGGTCGCATGCACCGTAGCAGGAGTCACCACTTATTACCACCTCCACCGAGGTAGTCTTCCTGATATACTCCGCCATCTGGAACGCGAAGGGGCGCATCCCGTCGGGGAGCTGGAGGAGGGCTCTACTCACCCCCCTTCTTATAATCTCGGCGGCGACCCGCTCAAGCTCTAGCTCATACATGCAACTAGACGAGTGATTGTAACCTTAAAATAGGCTCCGGGGGAGGAAGCCATCGGGAACAATGTCCCTAGAAAAGGTGTTCAGACGCATAGACTCCGACCGTGACGAATACATCCGGCGATGCCAAGAGTTACTCCGACAGCCCAGCGTTTCTGGCGACCGTGAGGATGTCTATAGATGCGCCAAGATGGTGCGCGACATGATCCTGGAGACCGGAGCACAGGCCGAACTCGTCCCAGTTGAAGGGGAGGGCAACCCGGTTGTATACGGCAAGCTACTAAACCTCGATGCACATCGCACAATCGCAGCGTACCAGATGTACGACACCCAGCCCATCGGCGAGCTCGACAAGTGGACGAGCCCACCCTTCGAGGCGAAGATATTGGAAGGAAAAATCGTGGCCCGGGGCGCGATAAACAGTAAGGGTGCCCTAGTCGCGGAGCTCATGGCCATCAAGGCTCTCCACGAGGTCGCTGGAGTCCCCGTCAATATAGTATTCACCTTCGATGGTGAGGAAGAGATCGGCAGCTGGCAGCTACGCCGCTTCCTCAAGGAACACCCCGAGAAGATGCTCAAAGCCGAGGCCGAATGGTGTCCCAGCACCTTCAGCACAGCATACAGGGACACAAGGATCATCCTCGGCGGCAAGGGGTGTATAGATCTCCAGCTAGTTTGCGATCATAGTAGAGACCCAATCCACAGCAGCTGCGCCCCCGTGGTTGAAAACCCCGCATGGCGCCTAGTCTGGGCCCTCGAGAGTATGAGGGGAGAAGACAGCAGGATAGCAATCGACGACTTCTACGACAATATAAAGGGTCCCGAGCCTGGCGATAGGGAGCTAATTGAAAAGCTTGCCAAGGCGGGGGAGGAGGAGAAGATGAAGAGGCAGTGGGGCGTCAAGGGATTCATGCATGGTCTACATGGCGCTAACCTAATTCAAGCATATATGTTTGAGCCAACACTAACAATCAACGGGCTCCAGTCCGGCTACGTTGGCCCAGCCGCTTACACAATCAATCCGGCGTGGGCGAAGACCAACATGGATATTCGCCTTGTCCCCGATATGGACGCCGACGACGTCTGGGATAAGGTCAAGGCACATCTAAAGAAGCATGGCTTTACCGACGTTGAGGTCAATCTAAATGGGTGGAAGGCGAATGCCCATAGGAGCCCATCGGACACGCGGATAGTCGCCGCTCATAGGGCGGCGATCAAGGATCTGAACTTCAATGAGTCCCTGATTTACCCGATGAGTGGTGGCACAAGTCCAAGCATGTACTACACAGCTCCGCCGCTCAGGATGGTCTCAGCTTCCTCAGGGAGCGACGGGATGCCTTCCCACTTCGCCCACGCTCCCAACGAGTGGATTGGGGTCGAGGAAGTTCATTACAACAGTGAAGATGTGCGCCGCATTTCTATGGGAGTACGGTAGTCTCTAGAAAACTGTTGGGTGTAAACCCCGGATCTTACTCTTTATTTTCCGTGACGAATACCCTGCTAGGCATCGGAAGCTTATCCCTCGCCCTCTCAAGGGCCTCCTTCGCGACCTCGATGCCCTCAGGGTCCACCTCGATTGTGATGAGGGGCTCTCCACGCTTTAAACGCGCTGCGGTACCAGTTGGCTTACCATACGGGCTCTTCATTCCCTCTTGGAAACGGTCAGCTTGAGCGACGTTTATCCTCTTGTGCTCGCGGAGGACGATGTGAGGGAAGGGGACTACTTTCATGTAGTAGAGGTCCTTCCCAAGCTTGAGCTCAAGCTGCCTGTTCGCAGCTATGCGGGCGGACTCAAGGCTATTATGTCTGACTTGCCCGTGTTCGAGGTTGATGAGTTCGACTTTGACGGGGAACTTCTTCGAGGTGTTACCCATTGTGAATTTGACGATCTTGCTTCCGGGAATACCGCCCATGTACTTGCGCCTGGTGTAGGCCATCTGCTTGGGGTCTCTGAAGTTCCTAGCGTTCAAGACTTATCCACCGATTAACCCATCAGGATTCTTAAAAAGCTAATGGCTCAAGGCCCCACGATAATCATGGCTTTGAGTGTAAACCGCTGGAAAAACGTGAAATCCCGTTTGAAAAATCAGAGGCGCGCGCGACTAAACACAAGATAGCACTAAACCGGATACACGCGATCGGCACTAGGCCGCGTGAAAAGTAGGTACTTCTCCTCCCTGCTCAACTCCTCAAGCACCCGCTTCGCCAGCAATCCCGCAGGGTCTTTTAGGTTAACCCTTTCCTCGATGTCGCTAAAGCTTTTGAATGAAAATCTCTCCCTGATGTCGAGAATCTGGAACATCAGCCTCTTTCCGATCCCAGGAATTAGTTCTAGGCTGTGCATCCTCGGCGTCACTGACTGACTGGTGTTGAAGAAGTTGACGAAGAATGGCTCGTTCGCCTTTACGATGACCTCAATAATACTCGGTAGCTCCGCTTTCGCAGAGCTTGTGAGGTCTGAGTAATTTACTCTCCCGATGATGTGGGAAACTAGTGCCCTATCGCCCTTACCGACAAATATTCGATCCCTCGGGTTGTAGTCGGCGTCTCTCTTCGGTGAGGCCTCCAGGAGGGTGAAATAGGACTCGCCGATCATCTGGATGATGCCGCCTGAGGTGTGGGGGGTCCTGGGTGCGCCGGGTCGACCATTTGGGAGGTAGTCTAAAACGTAGGCGTACTCCTCGTATTTCTTCTGATCCCTATACAAACCTTTCACCCGGGGGAACCTACATTAACCTATGGGTTAGCCCTGTATTTCATAATTATTGCCAGGATGCTATTTACGGCTTCCTCGGATATGATCCTCTGGCGGCCTAGGAAGGTACGTATCTCCGCGATACTGCCCGGCATGCAGTTAGCCAATTGGACAGCGAGCTGCCTGTCAATGCTTCCCTTCTCCATGAGTTCGGAGACTAGCTGTTCGGATTCCCCGCTTTCCGTCTTGGAGAATCGGACCGTGTAATCGAGGACCCTCCGCTGGAGCGGATCTAACT
>JBGPRA010000172.1:0-4833 GCA_041489375.1 Bathyarchaeia archaeon
CGCGATCTGGAATCACGTTTTGAAAAAGATGAAATCCATCAAATTTGTAGGGAAGTCATCATCTGCTTAACTCATCTAGAGAAACCCTGGGCTTATTGTTTTACTTAAATCGCGTGCACTCTCGATTAGCCTTACAAGCTCCTAATAAAAGGAATTACCTCTTTCCCCATTACCTCGATGGGTGTTATCTCATGACTGTTAGGCATATTGAAGATGACGTGCTCAACACCCAGCTCATGTAGCTCCACACATAGTTGCAGTACATCATCCGCCGTCATTGCTTCTGGTGCTATCCTCACCGTGCCAAGAATAGTCTTCTCTATGCTGTTGTAGTCTCGCCCATACCCCTTACAAAGACGCCTAAGATTCCCCAGCGTGTCGGGGATGAATTTCTTCCGCGCGCGCGATGAGAGTAAAAACAGGAGCCGCCGGTGGTGTGATATGAGTAACTGCGGAAACATAATGAAAGCGAGACGTCACTACGCACGAATACGCACATCCAAATGAGAAACGCGCCTACAAGACCAAGTCAACATACATCATCGGATGAAAGAAGAATAGTTTTTGAAACGGGAGTACTATGGTACAAAACTGCCAACAAACGAGAGTTATCGGGGCACTTTGGGTATTGGGTAGGACTCAGGTAAGGCTATAGCCTCGCGAGAGTATACGCGAAAATGATATATCACCAAACATCTACGAATTATTTAGACTTTGTAAACAGCAAGACTGTTGAAGAGTCTGAGTAAATGAATTTTGGTGATACAAAGATGGGTGATGAACAGTATAACACGGCAGTCATGGTCATGGGGCTCTACGGTGGCTTACTGCAGGAAGTCATGAAGGAGTACGGGTGGGAGAAAGCCCTCCAGATGCACGGCAACCTGGGCTTCCCGATGGGGGCCTCTATGGCTGAGGAAGTCAAGAAGGCGGCAGGAGGCAAGAAACCCGATGTCAAGCTGCTTGAGGTAGCCAACTCCCAAATGGAGGCCGCGTTTGGGGCTACTTTCAAGGTAAGTAAGACGGGTAACTCAGTAAAGTATGAGATCTCTAGATGCCCATTGTATGACGGCTTGAAGGCGTCGGGTTTCAGCCATGACCAGATTCATAAGATGTGTATAGCCATGTCCTCAAAGGAATATGAGGGAGTCAAATCGGTGCTTCCGAACCTTATTGGAGGCGCGAAGCCAAGGACAAAACCTGACGGAATCTGTATTGAAGAATGGGTAATCCACTGATCCTTTTTTACGTAATTTGTTTGTTATTTAATTTCTATCGTTTTTGAGCGCTTTTTGCTCTTATTTACTGTTTGTTCTGTGATCGCTATTCAATTCATGGTTAAGTATCAGGTGGAACTCAGCATAAGACTATGACCCCAAACCCACACCCAAGATCAGGCATATAAATAAAAATAAAAACGTTCATGCGGGACTTTCCCCGCTCTCGCGGCTCACTTTACGGCTTAGAACCTTCTCGGTGGCCTGTGCTTGGCGAAGCACTCTTGACAGTAGACTGGACGACCCTCAGTTGGCTTGAAGGGAACCTCACATTCCTTTCCACAGTCAGAGCACGTTACTTTGTGCATCTCGCGTGGTCCACTGTTAAAGTTACTTCGACTATCTCTATATCCCATTTTTTGTTTCTCCTTTCGTACACGGCAACCGTTAGGTTTCCAATATACGCCGCTAGTGTCAAGGCCCCCGATTTTTAAACGTATGTCTTCTTTAACATTAACATGATATTAAGCAGGTGAATATTCTGGGTTTAAAGAAAAACTATAGAAGAAACAAGCCAATTAACTATTGCATAGAAAAGATCAGCAAGGAAAAAAGGTGATATGAATGGGTAGATCTACACCCGATCCCCGAAAGAAACGCTGGAAAGATTCAGCCCCGTCTCCCCACAAAGGAAAAACTGTCTTCGGTCCCCTCAGTGAAACCGCGCTCAAGACTGTTTCCGATGACGTGATTCACAACAAGCTAAAGGAACTCGATGAAGTTGAGGACGCAAACAAGAAGTATAGCGATATATCTGCCACCCCCGAGGGGCGGGCCAAGGGAGTAAAGGGTACGAGCCCACAAAAACTTCAGCTCGAAGGATTCCGCAAGGTGCTCAAGGACGAACTAGAAAGACGCGCGCACGAGGGGCAGGGAGAAGAGCTCTAGTCCTAGCTCAAGCGCGCGATAATTCACAATAGGGAGACGACTCTGTGATAAAACCTTGACTAAATCTGGAGGCTATGTAAAGGGGAGACGCTTGTATTTTCTATAGGTGAGGAAGACTGCGATGATGGTTGTGGCAACGCTAGCGACGGTGTAGAAAAGGAGTGGGGAAGTTATGTTTATGGGAGTCTCAGGATTCTGGAATATCTTCGCGGACTCCACGACGATGAACCTTACCCAGAAAGTGAGGTTGATGCTCACTAAGCTTTGACCGAGGCGCTCATCTTTCCGCAGATAATGCACCACCGCGCCACCGATTAAAATCACCATCACACTAACAATAATCAGATCTATACCTTTCAATAGGAAGACTGATGTGAATATTGGAAGAACTCCTGCCCACCATGCCAGATCCCATAGGGGCCTTATCGGGCTGGGGAGAGTGACGGCTGCAGAACTTGCGCCTTGATAAATTCCCACAACCGCAACCATCAACCCTATGAGTCTAGCTACGAAGATGAGTTGCTCTTCGGGTGGAGGTAGTTTTGGCTTAATGTTTGTTATCTTGTCGTAGATCCCGAATCCTTTTATGAAGAATACAATACCAAGGACAAAAACTACGGCTAATCCTGCATTCTGGAGTTGGTTTGAGGCTATGAGGAAGCCAAAGATCAATAGTAGTACTCCTGGTACGCCGAGGGCGAATCGGGAGTAATATGGATCATCGAAAATCATTTTTAGGTATTTTCCGAATACAGCGTATGTTTCCTCGATTCTCTCGCTGTGCTTGACAACCACGTGGTGGACGCTAGTTATTGGTACTCTAGATTGTATTATGGGCTTGAGGACATCGTCTGCGAAGCCATCAGTTACGAGGACGATCTCTGATGCGGGGAATCCCGTTAATACACTCTGGAGCTCTTCTATCATTTTTCTATCGGCTTCGATGCCGCCAGATGAGGCGCCAGCGATTGTGGCTACTTGGAAATCTTCGTCTTTGTATTTTTTGGTGAGTTCCCTGTAGAGTTTTATGGCGCCAAACATGGCGTTTGAGTCTGCTTCCTCGGGGTCGGCTATGGCGAGGGTAGCCGCAGCCTCTTTATTTGCCTCGACGCCCACGACGGGTGTGTCTACCTCGGCCTTCTTCCCTATGTCGTCGTCCTGGTCTATGCACAGGATCAGGGTCTTGGCTTTGGTCTCCATCACCGTCTCAGTCATCCGAGTAGTGTTCAGAGATATATATGATTCTTCAATTTTTTTTGTTAAACCTTTAGGCCGAGGGCGACCTTGAGCCCTTTATACCTGTTGCGTATGGTGACCTCGGTGACCCCGGCTGCATCGGCAATGATCTTTTGGGTGCGCTTCTCATTATTCATAACGCATGCGATGTAGAGCGCAGCAGCGGCGAGGCCCATAGGATCTTTTCCAGCAGTGGTTCTGACCTTTTCGGCACGACGTAGGATATCGACAGCAGTTTGCTGGGTTTTCTCACCGACCCCAATTTTTGCGGCTATCTTAGGAACCCGGAGCTGAGCGTCCGGTTTGGGCATCTGTATGTTAAGATCTTTGAGCATTAATCGGTAGCAACGGGCTATGTCCTTCTTTTCTATTGGACTCTGGCGTGCAATCTCTCTCAGGGTTCTGGGAGTCTGTGTTATTCTGCAGGCTGCATAGAGGGCTGCAGCGGCTATGGCGGAGATGCTGCGGCCCCGGACAAGACCAGTGTCTAAGGATTTTCGATATATCACAGCGGCTCTTTCTTTAATGGTTGCTGGTATGTGTAGCTTGTCACATAGTCTGTCGAGTTCTGCCATAGCCTGTGCGAGATTCCGATCTGTGGAGCTGTGGACGCGGGATCTGATCTGCCATTTTCTGAGTCTGAGCATCTGGAGCTTTGTGTTTAAGGGAATGTTGCGTCCATAAGCGTCTTTTCCTATCCTACCGATCACTGTTGTGAGGCCTTTATCGTGGACAGCGAAGCTTAGAGGAACTCCAACTCGGCTGCGGCTCTCCTTTTCCCCAGGGGTAAATGCCCTCCACTCGGGGCCGTCGCTTATCATCGATTCTCTTACCACGAGCCCGCAGTTGCCACATATTATCTCCCCTGAGTCATCGTCGTGGATTATGTTCCCACTCCCGCACTCGGGGCAGTGGTTATCGCCGTTTTTTCGGCTTTTTTGGTCGCGTTTGAAACTCATCACTTCTCTTTTCTGTTCCATCCCAGTGGGACGTGCTCCATGAGGAGGCTCGTAGAACTGTTCACTTGGAGCATAGAAATGCTTATAAGTATATTATTTAAGATTTTGCTTTTATTGTAGGATGTTTCTTAGTATGAGATGATTTGGGGGTATTCTTATATGATCCGTCATGATTTATGAAACGGCAGTAGCCCGGTCGTCTAGCGGTCAAGGATCGGGGCCTCTGGAGCCTCTGACGAGAGTTCGAATCTCTCCCGGGCTACCATCAAAAACTGTTATCGCGCGCGCACCTCGAGACCCTAAAATCAGGCGGAGTGAGGGAGGGAAGAGCCGAAGCCGAAAGCTCGAGCTTGGACTAAAGATCCTCTCCCTGGAAAAGCAGATCAAAATCGATAAGGGTGGAATTGATCTTCTCCGCGGCCTCATAGACCTGCTCCTCCCTCTTAGCTCCGGTGATCACGAGCTTCCCCGAC
>JBGPRA010000173.1:0-4825 GCA_041489375.1 Bathyarchaeia archaeon
CATCGATCGCTATGGGGACACTGAGCCCCACGTTGTTCCCAGCAGGAATCGCTGTGTAGCCGAGGTTCCTTATGAACTCGGCTAGGGTAGCGGAGACGAACGCCATCATTGAATAGCCCGTTCCTGTCGCTGCACCTGCGGGCGCCTCCGGGGAAGTCGCGATGGCGAGCTCGTCCATCTTTATCGCGCCCACTACTACGTACTTTACTCCCTCAGGCATTTCAAGGGAGGCGAAGTCGTACCTCTTGTTCATCTGCATCCAGAGGGGATTGTAAGCTGCGACGCCGACGAGGCTCGCCCCGTAGAGCTTCGCCGCCTTCTTCACCTTCTGGGTCATCCCCACAGGATCCCTCACCCTATAGCGGGTCTGGTACCACTTAGTGCCCATGAGGCTTGGGCCAAGCGGGCGCTCGATCCTCTCCCAGCTCCACGCGTCCTGAAAGCACTCGTGAACGGTCCAAGCGGCCTCGGCGAGGGCGTAGCCAACACGCGAATAACCGGGTTTCCTTTTACCGATATTTCGGAGCCCTACCTTCTCCTCACTCCGCATATAGCCAGACCAGCGGGGATCGTTCCCAACACGGTTAAATATCAAATTCCTCTGGTCGTATCGACTTATTTTAGCCGGGTCGTAGGCGTATGGAGGATTCTCGACACGTCTAACCCTGACAGCGCTCCGCCGCTTCCCTTTACTCATGTTTTCCTGGAATAGATACGGCGTGGAGGGTTTAATGTCTGCGCTTGAGAGCCACTGATTGTAACTATAGGTATCCCGAACCTATTTACGGCTAAACCATATGTTGACGAGTTAGTGAATACTCGCCTCAAACAGTCTTCATCTACATGAGGCCTATGGTAACGTCATCAATAATTGACCAAACGGGTTGGAAACCATTTTAGCCCCTACAGCCCTATCCAATGGCATGTGGACGGTCAACTCAGAGTCGGGCAGACTCAATGCCGTACTCATCCAGAATAGCGTCGAGTCCTTTTGGGAAAAGAGGCTCCCCTTTGAGGGCATCGAGTCTAACCTACAGTACCTCCCACGCTGCGTACACCCCCAGATTGATGGGGGCTACGAGCAGTGGCTCCAGCTCCCCAAGATGCTGGGGGAGGAGAAGGTAAAGGTCTTCGAGGTCACGAGTATCATCGCGAAAGCACTCGAGAAAGCGACGACAAAAGAGAAGAAGGCAATAATAAAAAAGATCTGGGCGGGCTTCCCGGAAGCGCCAAAGCCTGAGGAACTCAAACTTGAGCACCTCATCTACGGCTATCCCGATACCCCCTACTACGACACTAAGCAGGACAGAGTTGTCCTCCCCGACTTCCGCCGCGTCGCTTGGCCTTACAGCAGGGACACAAGCTTCACCACGCAGGTAGGAACCGTCATCTGCAATATGCGCCGCTATAGCAGACGCAACGAGGTGCAGGTCGTGAAGATCGCCTACGAGTTGGACCCGACACTTTCGAAGCATGTGAAGATCATTTGGGATGCAAACGATGCAGAAGGCGTGGCGACAGAGCCCCCGAACGTAGAGGGAGGTGACACGCAGATAGTGGACGGGGAAACGGTTGCGATAGGTATGGGGCAGAGGAGCACCCTCACTGGCATCAAGCGCTGCGCAGAGGAACTCTTCAAACATGATGGGGAAGGTAAGATCAGATACGTCTGCGCCGTCCAGCTACCCGACTACCCAGCCCTCGACTACATGCACCTCGACGTCACAATCAACTACCCAGACACGAGGCGGGCGCTCGTCATGCCCTACATCTGGGACACCGAAGTCGTTAAGGGGATGCCTCCCAAGAGGCTCCTCCTCAAAACGCTTGAAACGCTCCGGCAGCAGAGCGACCACGACTACCGCCCCATGGGACCGATGATCCACCCAGACGGCTTCAAGCATAGTGGGCGTACCACGGTCTATATCAATAAGAGAGGTAAACCTGAGCCTCTATGCACCGAGGTGAGCCTCATCGACTTCCTAGTTAAGGAGGGGAAACTCGACGAAGATGGCTTAATGTATGTCGGCGGGGAGCCGACGACGGAGAACGACATAGGCCACTTATACTCCGCATTCCTAGAGCAGGCACGTGGTGCGGGTAACATCGTAGCGACGCGTCCAAAGACTGTGATAGCCTACAAGAGGAACCGTAAGACCATCGGGGTGCTGAGGGAGAATGGCATAAAGGTGCTGGAGTGGGATGACAGCTACCTCGATCTTCTCGGTGGACCCCATTGTAGTACGAGCCCTCTGAGTAGGGACTAGAAGCCCCTTGATAAACTCGCGAGCGGTTAGGACAATGAATAGCGATGTTTACATAAAAGAGGCACTCAAATGTCTCTTCATCTTCGGGATTCCGTGATTGTGAGGATCACTCCAATGAGGAATATGCTTGCTTCCACTATGACCCTCGGGTGATTGACTGGAATCTCTAGTGAATTAAGGTTTAGCAGGGTGTAGACGAGGAAGACTAGAGCGATTATCGAAACGATTGAGGATAGGTAGACTCTGCTCCTGTTCATTAGAGTAGAGGAGATGGTCTGGGCAGTAATGGGTTTCGAAGAAGTGGAGCTAGAAGTGTCTGAAGCAGCGCTCATCTGTGAAAGCCATGGCTATTCCTTGCTCGTTACAGGCTGCTATGACCTCGTTGTCCTTAATGCTTCCTCCAGGTTGGCAACACGCTTTTACACCGAACTTGGCTAGGGCATCAATACTATCACGGAATGGGAAGAAGCCGTCGCTTGCTAGAACAGCATCTTTCAGCCTATCTTTGTGACCCCGCTCATCCGCCTTCTGCAAGGCCTGCTTAACGGCAATAACGCGGTCCTGTTGCCCTGTGCCAACGCCGAGAGTCTGCCTATCATCCGCAATGACGACGCCGTTGCTTCTTACGTTGAGGTTTACGTACCAGGCAAAGAGTAAGTCTAAGGACTCCTTCTCGGTACCCTTCCTCTCAGTGACCCAGCGGAGGTCATTGACACCTTTGATCCTCGTGAGCATAGGGGTGCTGAGTACGAAGCTCCCATCTGACATGGTGCTTATGACGAGTGGCCATGGATCATCCCCCACGAATCGGCTGGAGGCGTAGATGTTGTCGATTTGGATTATTCGTATGTCCTTCTTCTGTTCGAAGACAGGGAGCGCCTCAAGTGCGTAGCCGGGGGCGACAACGGCTTCGACGTAGTTGTTCATTATCTCCTCAGCGGTCTCTTTATCGACGGTCTTGTTGAAGCCAGCGACGCAGCCAAAGGCTGCTACGCTATCGCTCTCCCAAGCCCTCCTAAATACCGCCTTGAGACTATCACTCTTACGCGCAGCAGCGACACCACTAGGGTTTATGTGCTTCATTATGGCGCAGGCTGCTTCGTCGAAGTAACGTACGATGTTCAGGGCATTATTCATGTCCTCGATATTTGTTCTGCTTAAGCCACCCTTCCCCGTCTTCAATATCTTCATTGCACCGACAGTTAGCTTCCCCTCCTTTGGGGCGTAATAAGCCGCAGGCTGATGGGGGTTCTCGCCGTATCTTAGGCTCTGCACCTTATGGTACTCTATCTCCTGGTCCCCGAGAACTATCTTGATCTCATCGGGGAAGCTCTCCTCAACCTTTGTCCTGTATAGCTTCTTAATGCTCACTTCTTCTTAGCCTCCTTCTCTAGGAAAGTCGTGATGGCTGAGTCGTAAGCTGATGTCCTGCGGAACGCAGCCTCAGCTAGTTCCCTAACGAGTTTCTTAGGGACTTCGCCATTGTTATCTTTTAGCGCCTTGATGATCATTGGGTACTGCTGGGGATCCGTAACCACAGCGACTTTACCATATAGAAGTGCCGCTTTGGCTGCACTGCGGATCATTGTAGGTCCACCGATGTCAATGTTCTCAGCTGCCTCTAGCAGTTCCACTCCTTTGGCGACTGTTGCTTCGAAGGGGTAGAGGTTGACAGTAACCAATTCGAAGGGCTTGATGCCGTGCTTGTCCATGAACTCCTTATGCTCGGGAAGGTCTTTGCTAAGGAGTAGACCACCGTGGATTCTTGGGTGAAGGGTCTTGAGGAGACCATCGGGACTCTCAGGATGGCCGGTGTAGTTACTGACCTCCGTTAACTTCTCATAATTGAGCTCCTTGATCTTCTTGGCGGTTCCTCCGCTGCTCACGATCTCTACTCCGAAGCTGCCAAGGGCCCTTATTAGGTCCTCAAGACCTGACTTGTCGGAGACACTTATGAGGGCGCGCTTGATCATGCCTATCGACTCCTTTGCTGGGGAAAGGCTCTATATCTGGCTATTAGAACTTGCCTTTCTCATGCATGTAAAATTGATAGCTACGATGAAAGCGTGGAAGATTAGAGCAGACGGTTGGGGCCAGATAACACGATGTCGTGAGGGGCTATCTCCTGGTATCCCCGCTCTGTGACTAGTGCTAGTCGAGCCTTCTCCCACATCTGCGGAATGTCAGAGGCACCAATATAACCCATAGCCGCTTTGAGACCACCAACGTACTCGTGAATTATTTCCGCGACTGGTCCTCTGTACGGAACCCAGCCCTCAACGCCCTCATTTATCGCTTTACTGGGCTGGCTGTAGCGGTCCAGAGCAAATAGCTTCTTGCGTGAACGGGCGCTACCCATGCCATAGTATTCTTTGTAATAGCGTCCCTCCATAGCGACGAGGCGGCCTGGTGACTCACTACATCCTGCGAAGACGTTGCCCATCATAGCGGCGTTGGCGCCAACACTTAGGGCGACAGCGATGTCGCCAGGATTTCGGAGCCCGCCGTCCGATATGACACATATCTTGGACTTATGATCCCTAACTGCGTCTGCAGCG
>JBGPRA010000174.1:0-4812 GCA_041489375.1 Bathyarchaeia archaeon
GCGCTGACTATGGTGGTGGTCGTGCGCGTGATTGGTGGTGCCTGGTGGCGTAGTGTCATGTTGCCTTTGGTGTGGGTGGATAGGCGCATGCAGTATCTTTCACGGTGTGGTGGGGGTAAGTCTAAATACGACTTCATATAGGCGCGCAGTAATAGTATAAGTTATTGCAGTATTCTCTGGGACATATTTGTCTCTAAGCGGGGAAATTTTTCCTCCTGGACCATTTTCAGAATTGATTACGTGAGTGATAACTCCATTAGTGCTTCCCCCGACAAGCTCAACTAAAAGGGGATAGTTAAATCCGTTTACCGAATGTAACATGATGTTTACATTAAGTCCAGATCTAAAAGCACCGTACCGATCTGTTCCCTCAGGGCCGTCGATATAGATAGTTATGTTTTTTGTTTCCCCACTCTGAAATTTTAATCCAGCAAAGGGCAGCGTTGTTGAGGTCTTTCCCTGTCCAGGTATATTATTATCGTAGGACATAACCTCCGTATCGTTAATGTACACGTTACTTATTGTCACGTATGTGGGGCCAGCGTTTTTTACTTTGAGTCCAATTGTCCAGGTGTCATCGTTATAACTACAGTATTTACTTGGAATTTCAACTACTTCCGCATTTTGATTAGAACTCACGATCCCTTATATTCAATAGGCTGTCGCGGCTGCAAGAGTTACAGCTACCGCTACTAGAATCACCGTTGTAATTACGGGGCTAAGTGCATGTCTTCTATTTGGCTTTGGGCTTAAAGTGGATTCATTGTTTTTGGAGATTTAATGTGATAACTACTTTATGGATTTCAAATCTATACTTGAACCATATTAATTTTTTTATTGATTTAAATATTTATTATTAAATAAGTAGTATTATTAGATTCACTAACTTTAGTGACTAAATTAAACGTCTTCTCTCCATCTATTATTTGAGAACATTTATTTAATGTTCCTAATTTGACTGTTACATACTCCACACTCATCATCATAGCTAAAAGGTACTCCTCACAGCTGCCCGGCTTCTGGGTGATCGGTCGAGTGCTCTATATACGTTTCAAAAGATACGATATAACTAGACTAAGGACGAGTCAGCTTGCCCATCAAATTAGTCGTCTTCGACGTAGAGGGAGTTCTAATCCCGAAGAGGCGCTTTCTGCTATTCGAGGCAAGCAGAGGTCACAGCCTTACAACCTTTATCAAATTCGCAGTAATCGGGGTTCTGTACTCAATAGGCGTTCTCTCGCTGGAGCGCTCCCTCAGAGCCCTCTTCAGATCACTCAAGGGAAAACAGATGGGGGAATTATCAACGGAATTCAAACGACTTCCTCTAATGCCCGGATCCGAGGGACTCTTTGACGAGTTAAAGAACCTGGACTATAAAACTGCGCTAATAAGCTCGGGGCTACCTGATACCTTTGTAGCTGAACTAGCTGAGCGCCTTGGAGCAGACTACTCCTCGGGAATACAGGTGGAGACTAGAGACGGCGTTCTCACGGGTGAAATATCAGGAAGCGTGATAAAAGAAGTAGGCAAAGTAGCGGCTCTGGAGGAGATAATCTCGCTTGAGGGATTATCCTCCGAGAGCTGCGCACTAGTCGCTGATGACCTCAACAATATGCAGCTTCTGAGGATCTGTGGACTAAGCATAGGATTCAACCCAGACTATGTGATTGGTAGAAGGGCAGACTACGTAGTAAAGGAAGACCTCTCAGAAATCCCACGTATACTCACCGGGGAGACGATGCTCGATAACCGCATATCAACCAGCAATGTATTACGAGAGTTGATTCATGCCAGCGCGCTGCTAATTCCATTCATCAGTATCTACCTATTCAATAACCTCATAGTAGCGACACTGTTGTTCACAGCGGTGTTCATTTACTCTGTTTCCGAGTTGCTAAGAAACTTCGGCACCAACGTACCCATAATCTCTAAGATCACCTTATGGGCCGCTGACAGATCGGAGCTTCATGAGTTCAACACTGCCCCGATATTCCACGCACTGGGCATAGCGCTATCCTTACTCATTTTTCCAACACGAATAGGATACGCTGCAATAGCCGTGCTATCACTCGGAGATAGCTCCGCCTCCCTACTCGGTAAGAGATTTGGGAGAAATAGGATCCCCTTCAACAAGGGGAAGAGCGTCGAGGGCTCAATAATCGGTCTAATAATCGCTTTCCTTGGAGCGTTGATATTCGTTGATCCAATAACCGCTTTAGTAGGCGCCACGGTGGGCATCTTGATCGAGGCCCTCCCCTTGCCACTCGACGATAACTTGTTGATACCGCTAGCAGCCGGGATATCGATGACTCTTCTATAAAAGCGTCTAAAAGAGCTCACATACCTCTAAATGAAGTCCTCAAGGATAAGTACAAGTTATTGATTATACGCGAAGTCTTAATCAAAATAGATGTTACAGTCACTCAATAAGAGTAACTTGCAAAAAATATTATAAATAAAAAACACAGTTTATATTTAAGACATCCAAGGAGGTTCTCGAGATAAACGCCAACAGAATCTATTATCTCCAATTGATTAAACCCCTCATCTTGATATCTTTACTCGTATTCTTTAGTTACTTAACCTTCAGATCAATCGCAGAATTTCAATAAAAAAATAGTTTAATTCACTCGCGTTTATTTGAGCAGGATCACGTTCAGCTCTTTAAGGTCTGTTAAGCTGTTTATCTTCACCAGCCTGCCTGAGATGGTGTAGAGATTGTCTCCTATATAGAGGCTCCTCTCAACCGAGTATTCACTATCGAACCAGTAGCCGCTCTTCAGCAGTGCATCATCCTGTAGGTGTGTGATCCTTCCGCGCAGAACTATTCCCCTGAGGGATACATCGAAGACGTATGCCCCCTGGTAGACGAAGTCACCATAAGCGTTAGCTGGAGGGGAGCCAGCGTACTGGTCAGGATCTATCTTCGCCTCAAGTATGGGTATGACAAGCAGGCTCCTGTCTCTGCTAAATAAGAACGCCCTGTGGTCGCTCAGAGCCGGTGAGTCCGTCCCCCTGTCCCCCACCTCGATCATGGCTTCCTCCTTCGGGTTTGAGACGTCCGTCACGTCGAAGAGGCTTATCTTTATGCCTTGGTACCAAGCGAAGTTGCCCTCCTCGGACTCGACCGTGTTCTTGCCCAGACCAATAACATGATTCTCGTCAAATGGGTGGAGGTAGTTGCTGTAACCTGGTATCTTTAGCTTCCCCAGTATGGTTGGGCTTGTGGGGTTAGATAGGTCGATGACAAAGAGAGGGTCAACCTTCTTGAAGGTGACTAGGTAGCAGCGGTCCCCCATGAACCTGGCTGAGTAGATGTCCTCCTTGGGTGCGAGACCCTCTAGCTTGCCGACGGTTTTCATGTTCTGGTCTAGGACGTAGACTGCACTGCTCTGGTCGGCTGTGGTACCGCGTCTCCAGCCCCACCAGAAGCGTCCAGTTGTGGTAGCGACTCTGAAGTATCCATCACTCTCATCCATGCTGAATTGGTTGAGGACCCAACCTGGTACCGTGCCCTCTGCGACCGGCTTGATCATGCCGCTGGTTAGGCTGATCTTGTGGATCGTAGTGTTGCTCCAATTACTCACGGTAATGTACAGGTTCTTCTGGCTGACGTAGACTGTACTGCTGAATCCCAGCAGTAGGTTTTCGCTCTGCAGCAGGACCTCGGGGTGCTGGGTGTTGATGCTCATTATAGTCGTGTAGCTGTAGGATGGCTCTGTGCTGTTTCTGTAGTATAGTATGTCTGTTGGCTGGATCTGGTATGTCTCCGAACCATCCTGAATCATTGGTGGCTGTGCTTTTTCCTCGATTAGCCATGCACTCTTCTGGGCTATGATGTAGACGTAGTTGCCGATCATTCTGCTGGCAACATAGCTACCCTCAAGTTTGATCTCCCTCTCAAGGGTCGGCTTCTCTCTGTCTGAGACATCGTATACTCGTATGTTAGTCACCTGTCGAAGTGGGATTGGTGGCATGATGCTAGGCATCTTCGTTGATGGCTCGACGCTGAAGGCCGTGCTATTTTGACTGAAGACTACGAGCTTGTCGCCCGCGATATAGAGATCCCCGACTTGAGCATTGAGGTTGATCCTTGAGAGGAGCTTCGCCTCGCTAGGTGGGTAGGCGGAGGCTATATAGACGATTGTACCGCGTGCGATGTAGAGGTATGTGCCATCTGTCTTTACCTTATCTGCCTCGTCGACGCCCGCGACCTGAACGTTAGTGCCTGAGTAATCGAGTCCACCCATTGAGGCAGGGGTCTTCGCGTTTTGCGCATCCTCCATCACGTAGTATCTCTGGACTTGCGTCGAATCCTTCAGGAAAGTTGTTAGCTCCGACGCGGAGCTGAACCTTTGGAGGTTTCCGAAGCCTTCCTTAATTTCGGGGACGCTGGTGAAGAACTCGAGTTGATAGGCGGAGCCTATGATGAGGCTACCACAAACTACCGCGAGGATCGCATATGTTGCAAGCTTAACACTGTAGGATGGCATACG
Source organism: Bathyarchaeia archaeon (assembly GCA_041489375.1). GTDB lineage: Archaea > Thermoproteota > Bathyarchaeia > TCS64 > TCS64 > UBA8941. The sequence continues at coordinate 4,497 of JBGPRA010000174.1, forward strand.
TATCTATCTCTATAGCTGTCTCTCCAGACTTAATCCTAAGGTTTAGAACAACGAGGAGACTCTGTTCGTAAACATTGAACAGGGTCGCCTTGGTCTCTATCCCTAAACCCTTTACATCTGAAAACCAGATAAAACAGTCTTAAACGCGTCTATATGAAGTCGTATTTAGACTTACCCCCCACCACACCGTGAAAGATACTGCATGCGCCTATCCACCCACACCAAAGGCAACATGACACTACGCCACCAGGCACCACCAATCACGCGCACGACCACCACCATAGTCAGCGCTTCCACGGCAAGTCCACACTACGCC
>JBGPRA010000175.1:0-4789 GCA_041489375.1 Bathyarchaeia archaeon
ATGCGGGCTATCCATCATGGAAAGGCCTTTCGGAGTCACCCTTATAGCCTCCTTCTTTTTTATACAGAGCATTATCAACGTTATAATAGCCTATAGTTACTATGCATCGAGTGTCTCCCTTCTCCCGATGGTGTACTACGTCTTGACAAGCGGAGCTGGCTTTGTTCTCGCTTATGGTCTCTGGGTCGGAAATAAGTGGGGGCGGATCGGGACGATGCTACTATCTGGGTTACAGATAATATTGGGACTTCTTGGGGTTGTGATCTCGCTCGACTTTGAGGTTACATCACCTGTACAGGCGGTGACTAAGGTGATTGTATACGCTATTGTAATCCATTTCTTGACGAGACCGGAGATCTCAGAATATTTTAAAAAATAGGGGCTATCGGGCGATCTCCTCGTAGACCTCTTTGAGGGCGTCTAGCATTTGTGTCAAGCTAAGGTTAGGAATGTAACCCATGTTACCTATTCGATATGTCGTGTCCTTCAGAGCGCCGTATCCTTGGGCGAGCTCGAAGCCCTTTGCCCTCATCGCTTCGTAGACCTTGGGGCCGGGGACACCCTTTGGCGCTTTGACGCAGTTTACAGTCGGGCTCTCGGAGCCCCTCTTTGGGTAGACGGGGGTGCCGAGTTTCTTGACTGCGCGGCGGATACGGGTGTTCCTCTTCTTATATAAGTTGAAGTACCACTGTTTGCCGCCCTTCTCCTCTACCATCCGGAGGGCTGCGTTCAGCCCCGCGATCTGGGGAATTACACTTGTGACTGGTGTGCCCTGCCCCTTCTCGTGGTCTTTTTGCCAGAGTAGGAGGTCGAAGTAGTAGCCTCTGTTCGGGATCTTTTCCGCTACCTCAAGGCACTTCTTGCTCACCGAACCTATGCCGAGGCCCGGGGGTACGCCGAAGCACTTCTGGCTACTGCTGAAGCAGATGTCAATACCCCAGTCGTCGACTTTGATCTCGGTACCACCCATACTGCTTACTGCGTCAACGAAGATGAGTTTTCCACGTTTCTTCGCTACTGCACAGAGATCCTTGAGAGGGTTGATGAGGCCCGCACTTGTCTCGTTGTGGGTGATGGCAACGGCCTCCACCTCGGGATGGCCGCGCAGGAAGTCGTCAAGCATTGCAGGAGTGACTGGCTCGCCCATCGCTGGCTCAACAAGCTCCACTTTCCTCCCGTTCAACTTGGCTACATCGGCGAAACGCTTCCCGAAGTCACCGTTTACACAAACTATGAGGCTGTCCTTCACGCAATTTCTAACAGCAGCCTCCATGAACCCTGTACCCGTCGCGCTGAATAGGTAGATGGGGTTCTGGGTCTCGATGTACGCCTGGAGACGCCCCACTGTGTCGTAGTGGAGCTTCTTGTACTCGGCGCTCCTGTGGCTGTACATCTGCTCCCCCATAGCCTTTAAGACGACGGGGTAACAAGCCACCGGGCCCACAGTGAACAGCTTCAATTTGTTTTCCTCGATAAGAAATTACGCAATTCAGAATAAAAGTATAAGGTTAGACAGTGGCTACGATAAGGGTAATAGACGCCGAACGAAGGTTAAAATCATGGAGAACAGACGCCTCAAAGGGAAGGAAGCAGACGAACTTATTATCCAACTCCTCAGAGAGGCAGGTCGCCCACTCACGACGCGCGAGGTCCAAGAGGAAAACCAGAAAAAGCTCGTTCGGTGCCCAGACTCAACTATTGTTTTTTCTAAATAATCTCCGACTAAGGGGTCTCGTACAAGGTGAGATGTCGAAGAAGAGACGCGGTTGGATCTGGTGGGTCTAGGTCCAGCACGCCGTCTTATTGCAGTATTCTAATAGCTTCACCCACCCGTCGTAGTTGATGACTTCAACTCCGTTGACAGGCTTCTTCACATCTTCTCTCAGGGCGAAGAGCCTAGCGAAATCTAAGCTATCGGTTATATGGAGGTTCTCAGCGAGTCTACAGCCATCGCCAGTAAAAAGTATGAGCATCTTCTTCCCCTGGGCAGCCACGCGGCGGGCTATCCTGAAAGCCTCGCCGTACTCCTGAGTCCCGATTTGGAGTAGTATAATCATACATGTCCCTCCTAGAAAATGGCAACCACCCGATTCTCGGAGAGCCTCTCTGCGAGCTCGTCGATGGTGATCATTTTAACGTTTAGTTGTGGATCGAGGTCGGCGAGGGTTAGGTTGGTTTCCTCCATATCTGTGTCGAGGACATTTATGCCAGCGAGGTCGGCTGTGACCTTTAGGTACTCCCAGAGCTGCCTGAGGGGGAGGGCATTAGGTCTGAGGCCAGAGACGGCTGCATCCATGAAGACTATAGTAGGGATGTGATCCATACCGACAAAGGCAGCGCTTAACCTGAGCCCCTCCCAGAATCTACTTCCTGGCTCCACCTTGCTACGGAAGATGAATGTCGTCTCATCATTCAATGTTATTCATCCCAGGAAGACAACCTTGTCATTGGATTCTAGTTGGTCGACGAGCTCGCCGAGGCTGCTCATTCGGGCGTTCACCGCCATATTCTCAATGGATATCTTGTACTCCATTGCGCTTAACCTGCAGGCGAGGAGGTCGGCATAGAGATATTCTACTGGACTCGGGTTCTTTAGGAGCTGGACAGCATCCTCGTTGAAGAAAATTGTGACGTTGTGACCGGCTTTCGCTGCTGCGGTGCTTAGTCCCTCCACGTCCCTTAACTTTCCGGGTGTGGAGGCGACGATCAGGAGACGCATAGATGCTGCAAATAGCACGTGAACCCCTTAACGGTTTCCTCTGTTCGACAGTTAGAACGCCTAGACTCATTTCGTTCTAAAGCCTAGCATTAAGCCATCTCTCGGGGATCCTATATACAGATAAATAATGTCCCAAACTGGTAAATTTCGTCTTATGACCTACGTTCTGTTAGGAATAGTTTGCGGGAGCATCATTCTAGATGTTACATCAAGTTTCAACTTTTCCCCATTGATCCTCACATACGAACCCCCAGGTTTCAACAATTTCAGGTCGGAGGCTGAGCTCACTTGGTTCCTCCAGGAGAAGGTGAAGACGGAATCATATATTTTAGAGTTCGGCGGCGTGTTTGGCAGGATTACCTCGACGGCTGTTCCTCAGTTCATAGGCATTGACGCAGCAAAAACTGCGACTGCCGGTACAAACTCTGAAACCAATTACTCGGGCACAAACATACAGGTGGCAGGCGTCGACGAGGCGGACATTGTGAAGACTGATGGGGCTTATATCTACTTATCGAGACTCAACACGGTCTACATAGTCAAGGCATACCCAGCAGATGAGGCAAAGCTCCTGACTAAAATCAAGTTCGACGTCGATGTCAGCGACCTCTTTGTAGCGGGGGATAAACTAGTCGTATTCACTATGGATTACAGTAGAGTATTCTTTTCAAAGGCAGGGGGCGTCTCACCGATACCCATGATCACCACTACAAATGTTTACTTCTACAACATCTCCGATCGGCTCAATCCAGTCAGAGAGAGAACCTACGAAGCGGAGGGAGTCTATATGGCCACACGGATGATCGGCGACTACGTCTATGTCGTATCCCGGAAAGGCGCATTGGTTTATGAGGGCGTCCTCGATCTACCAGCCTATACCGAGAATGGAAAGCCGTACCTCATACCAGCCACTAGCATCTACTACTATAACGGTACAGACTCAAGCTACTATTACACTACCGTGGCTAGTATTAACACGCAAAACCCAGAAGCTCCAGTGAACTCAAAGACGTTCCTCCTCGGTTCGAGCAGTACTGTGTACTGCAGCGCTTATCACCTATACCTGACGACGGGGGGTTACTCCTCGACGAGCGTCCATAAGATTAAGCTCGATAATGGCAACATCGAAGGAATAGCCGACGGGAGTGTCCCCGGTTGGGTCCTCAACCAGTTTAGTATGGATGAGAATAACAAATACTTCAGGATCGCAACTACAACGGGTCACGCGTGGGGAGTGAGCACCTCAAAGAACAACGTCTACGTCCTCGACGCTGACCTCAAAATCGTTGGAAAGCTCGAGGACCTTGCCCCTGGTGAGCAGATATACAGCGCCCGCTTCATGGGTTACCGCCTCTACATAGTCACTTTCAAGAAAGTCGACCCACTATTCGTAATCGACCTCAAGGACCCTACCGCCCCTAAGGTACTTGGGAAACTCAAGATACCCGGCTTCAGCAACTACCTCCATCCTTATGATGAGAACCACGTCATCGGCCTCGGGAAAGAGGCAGTAGACTCAGAGAGTGGCAACTTTGCTTGGTACCAGGGGGTGAAACTTAGTCTGTTCGACGTGAGCGACGTCGCCAACCCAAGAGAGGTGGCGAAACTGGAAATAGGGAATAGGGGAACAGACTCCCCCGCACTCAACGATCATAAAGCCTTCCTCTTCAGCAAGGAGAAGAATCTACTCGTTATCCCCATACTCGAGGCGAGGATAGACCCCTCGATATATGGAGGAAGTGTACAGGCTAACACCTATGGCGACTACGTCTACCAGGGCGCATACATATTCCAGATAAGCACTGAGGGAATAAAGCTCAGAGGGAGAATCACACACCTACAGGGGGACGAGTTGCTCAAGAGTGGCTACTGGTTCTCCTCCGAGTACTCAGTCTACAGGAGTCTGTACATAGGGGAGAACCTATACACAATCTCGGGAGGAATGGTCAAGATCAACCGCTTAAGCGATCTCACTGAGCTTAAAGCAATTTCACTCACTTAACACCAATTTTTTCTGTTATATTATTATACATGACGCACTGAATCGTTTTTATGGCTCAGGAGAGCAGC
>JBGPRA010000176.1:0-4758 GCA_041489375.1 Bathyarchaeia archaeon
GCCCTTCGAGGGCTCAGGAGGAACCCTTCAGGTCAACAATCAGAGTCTGACGTGGACCCCCGCTAATAACCGATGGGAGAAAGAGTTCACATCAATGACTCCGACAAAAAAGACATTCACCGTCACTAGCGTCCAGGATACAAAATATGGGATATCCACATTCAGTGACACTACCGCTAATATAGCCATCGAATGGACTAAACCAGGAATACCGGGATACCCTTTCGAGATTATAGCACTCGGAATCATAGTGAGCTTAATCATTGTGCGCAGTAAATTTAAGATAATAAAGTAAGCCTATTAAAAGACATGTGAAACATATTCTTTCTATTGCTCTAAAGATTTTGATGCCACCAGCTCGCGCAGAATGAGTGAAATCGTAGGTTAGTGTCTCATCCCCTGCACGCATACACGATTTTGCTATAGGTCACGTTCGCGCGCGCTTAGGTCGACTATATTCTCTCTGTTTATTGGCGAACGTGCTCGCATCCCTGTAATGATAGTCATATAATCACTTCCACCTGATAAACAAACTATTTGTTAGCTTATTAAATACGTACGCATACAGGTTAAGAGGATTAGGAAAGGGGAGCATCAGACTCTTGAGACATTGATAAAAGAGGAGACACTGCTATTCGCAAAGTATCTGAGGGGCGAGACTAATAGCTGGATTCCCCGGATTTCTGGGGCGTAGTCGCGCGCGTGCGTTTTCTTATATTTCTTTATATTATTTTTCGTTCTTACTCCAGCGCCCCCGCTTGCGCTCTTTATACTCTCTCTTTTCACTCCAATTCTTGAATAATAAAGGAATTTTTTTATCTTCTTTACAGTGATAAACATATATATCATATATTGCACTTTCTAGCTCATTTATAGACATTTTTTTCTTATTTGATTCAACCATAATATCTTTTCAATCCTATCCTTCATGCCCTTCGCACGCGCGAAATCACTAGAGGATAAACCAGAATTTTGTTCTCCATCACTCTCCTTGTACAACTCAAGATATAAGATAACCTTTCCACCTTAAGACTTCGCGCGAGGGGTTTTTTTTTGTGCGTGTGTGTAGAGAGAGTGAGTGAGTGGTAGTGGTGGGTTGGTAGCGTCAGGGTAGTGGCGAGAGTTTTATTGGGTTTGGGTTTGGGGGATAAGACTATGGCCAACACACTAATTACTAAAAATGGACTTGCTAGTAACGATCATGTAAACAAATCCAATTATTAACACTATTACTGACAGAAGAGTTAACCAAGGTGAATCGGGGAACCCGAGAACCAATAAAATAATGCCAATTATCGCTATGATAAATGTGATTAATTAATTTAGTCGAGATTTATCCATTATATCTTAAGTATAATCTCAATAAATTAACTCTTTATTCTATTAAATGCATGCGCGTGCGCATTTATGCGTTACAATATAGTCTTTACTGGGTGCATACGGTGTCTTTTTTCATCTTTGAAGCATCTGTTTCCAATGCTCCACACCCCTCCCCATCAAATTGAGCATCTTCTGCTCCCTCTCCTGTTCCCATCTCAGGATCTCATTTATTTTATCACGGATAACTGGGTATGGAGTATCTGATGCGAATGTCCCGATTTCCCGAAGCCTCAAATATGTTCTACCCAAATCCTCGTGATCCTCCCCTACGCTCGCGTAGTATGTCTCCAATGAGATCATCATGGATCCCTTTCCTCGATACAGTTGGGGGCGGATTTCAGGCCTCACGATTAAATCAGTCTTATCGGCCAATCCTCCCTCCCATAATTAGCTTAGTATATAAACTAAATTAATCAGGAATCCATTAGTTTTAGATTCAAACCAACTCTGCGTTTAGGTTTGGGGGAGAAGACTATGGCCCCTCCTTTCTCTCTTACTCTTACTATTCTTTTATCTTATTCATTTTCTTATTCATTTTATTATATAGATTTTTACATACTTTTATAATATTTAACTTTTCCTATATAATTTTAATATATATACTCCCCCCCTTCCCCTTATATAGATAGGTGGAAAAAATTTTAATAGTTTTAATTATCGCCGCGCGCGCATACCTATACCAGCAATAGCTGGTAAGGTCCCCATCGGATACTGTATCCGACGCGAGCTATTCGCGATGTACCTCCGGGGCGAGGAAAAGGTGTGGATTCCACGGATCCCTGAGAATTAGAGCTTACGTATGCACTCCAAAAAAAACAACCGGGAGATTGTAGGCGTGTATCAAGTGGGTATGGCGAAGTTGGCGTTACTGGAGTCAGTGATAGTAGGATACATCGATGCCCCGCATGTGGGCTTGTGCTTGACAGCGCGCGCAGAAAAGACTCTGCATATCTAGAAGCCCGGACCGATACAGAGTGCCGATTGCCTCGTATATACCCCAGAGCCTCATTCTATACGCAAAGTTGTCAACGTTCACGGATGAATCATATTTACTCCTGAAATCATCCCAGTCTCTCCACTTCATCAAGTACATTTCTGCCTCAATGTGAAGTGTATCAAGCGTGAGTAACGATTGCACGAGTGTCCGATGGCTCCAGCGATGTAGCTCACCGACTGGAGCAAAGCTAAGTCAACCATTCAAGTTCACGGTTGAGTATCATGTGGAGCTGAGGAAAAAGGCTATTGAGTTAATCCATGTGTGGCCGGGTGCTTTCTTCGATACTCAACGAGACGATTGTAGAACCTCTCAATCTCAATGAATGCATCTGGGAAGAAACGCTCCCTCAACCCCATGACATAAGGGCGGTATTTTTCCCAATGGAGAATTGGGTAGTTGCCCATCCAAGCGTGAACCAACTCAATGGGCACCAAGCCACGGTTGACGAGTATGCTCATGCTCTCGAGGAAATTGGTGTTCAAGTGCCAGTAGGTGTAATCCTCGGGGTTGGCCTCAAACCCATACTTGGTCTCGAAGTCGTCGTAGTCCTTGTATTCCCACTTTAATACATGGTCGAGGAACCGCTTGTAGAAGTCCTTGTTCTGGATGACGTTGTATAGGTTCATGAATAGCTGGGCTTGTCGGGTCTGCACCTGGTTTCTAATGCTAACGATGTAGTAGGCTACTCCGATTAAGACACTCGACGCTGTTACGAGGACTCCGAGGGTCTGGATAGTTATCTGGTCAACCATACAATCACAGTTGAGTATCAGGCTGAGCTGAGGATAAGATTATTGTACGTAAGATGAGGCTAAACATCCATTGTTTAACACTCCTATCTAAAATTTTAAAACCCCCTACACGAAGATTTGTCTGATAGTTATGGATAAAGAAGTTTCAGTCAGTATAGAAGCCGTACTATCAAACCCCGACCTAATGACGGGTGACAACATCAGTGCCCTGGTAGGTGGACATGGAGGCTTAGTCGTTGCCACAGCTAGCTCAGCCAACAGCATCGGCAACGACATTCTCCAAGGGCGCGCGCGCGATAAAAAAAATAAATTAGTAACCGCGTTTTGAAGAATACTATTATCTTAGTGAACTACCCATGACTGAAGTCATGGGCTTCCTGAATCACCGAGGCGACTTGCCCAGCTTCACAGAGTTGGGTAGCGGTCTCCTCTCCTTCAGGCGTGTATTCGGGCGGTTCCCTCCCTATCTCAAGTCCACACTTGAGAATGTTTCTAGCAGCGTTCACATCCCTGTCAAGCACAAGCCCACATGCGGGGCATCGGTGCATCCTCTCACCCAGGCCCTTCTCAACCCTCTCGCCGCAGCCTGAGCAGGTTTGGCTGGTTCCACGGGGGTCGACGGACGCCGTCACTCCCTCTGACAACCTCGCCATGTAGGTCAGTGCGTTCCTCAGTATCCCCCAACCAGCGTCAGCTATGCTCTTGCTCATGCATCTATTCCTCTGCATGTTCTGGATCTTCAGGTCCTCAACAAATATCATCTCATACTTGTTCACGATGCTCCTCGCCGTCTTATAGGCGAAGTCACGCCTCTGGTTAGCAACCCTCTCAGATAGCCTAGCAATCTTAACCCTCGCCTTCTCCCGGTTCCCCGAGCCCCGCATCTTCCGTGACAGGCATCGCTGAGCTCTCCCATGCCTCCCCTCAGCCACGCGGTAGCTCCGTGGGGTCTCAATCAACGTTCCATCGCTGAGAGCTACAAGATTATTCAACCCGAGGTCAACCCCCACCGCTGGGAGCCTGTCCAGAATAGGCCTAGCTATAACCTCTGAGGTGAACACGGCGTACCACTTCCCCGCTCTGCTCCGCGTCACCGTCAGCGTCTTGACCTTACCCTCTATGGGTCGGTGCTGGATGATCCGCACGTCACCGATCTTGGAGAGGCAGAGCAAACCTTCTTCGAGCCGGAACCCGAACTGGGGATACGTCAGGCTACCGTACCTGTCCACGCCTCGGAATCGGGGAAGATGCGTCCTCAGCCCAGCCCGCCTCCGCGCCCAGTAGCCCTCGAAGCCGCTTCGGACACGTTTGGCGACGTTCTGAAGCACCTGGCTGAAGACGTTGTTCAGCTCAGGCGTCCTAGCCTTCATCTCTGGGAGAAGATACGTTAACGCCTTATGGGTAGGGGGCCCGTGCCCCGCTTTTCGCTCGTTGAAGCTGTGTTCCAGTAGGGCGTTGTATGCATATCGGCAGAGACGTAGCTGCTTCTCAAGTACCGCTGCCTGTTCTGTTGATGGTTTGAGGCGGTACTTGTAGGAGAGTCTGATCATGTCTCTGTGTTGGAATCAGTCTGATGTGCATGATTTAACTGAGTCTCATGTATCGGTGGGGGAGTGAGGTGAAAGTGGA
>JBGPRA010000177.1:0-4744 GCA_041489375.1 Bathyarchaeia archaeon
TCTCAAGCGTGGACTTGAGATAGGCTTGGGACGAGCCGAATATACGCCTGAAGGAGAGGAGACCGCTACCCAACTCAGCGGAGCTGGGCAAGTCGCCTCGGTGAATCAGGAAGCCCATGACTTAAGTCATGGGTAGTTCACAATAATCTTCTGAAGTCATCGTAGACGTTCTTCCTATGCCCAATAAAGAGTACAACGACCTGCCTCCTCTCCACCCATATCTCATATACCGCTCGGTAGTTACCCACCCGCAAGCTCCAATACTCTGAGTAGTTGAGTTGCTTCCTTTTCGCCTTAGGGTCGCTTCCAAGCTCTTTTAGAAGTTCCTTAATTCTACCCCTCATGGGCTCGTCAATGTCCTCAAGCTCCTTCATAGCCTTCGGGTGTAGGAGCACAACGTAGGTCACTTCTATCCCTCTAGCGGGATGAGGCTCTCAGGGTTCTCTTCAGCTTCTCTGCTTCGGGTCTTCAGCATCTTAAGGAACTCCCTAGTTTTCTCGCGTTCCTGATAGATGATCACCATCGCCTTTATGGCGTCACTGCGGCTTCTGAACTCTCCAGCTTGGACGCGTTTATCGATCTCCTCTACGAGGCTCTGTGGGAGTCTTAACTGGACCTGAGTCAACGATAATCGTAAACATATATGTTTACAGGTATAGATAAAGTTTGACTTACAGATCCGTAGAGCACATATCGTCCCGTCAACTACCCGCCTCAACTTATATGGATTATACAGATTATAATTAAAGAAGAATTAATAACCACCAGCCTTCACGGTTGAGCATCAAGTGGAACTCAGGATAAGGCTATTGTCGCGCGCGCCTCTGTGCGCAAGCGCACCCTACCTTAAAATATGCTCTCCGCCGTCGAGGAACCTTTTGACGTCGCCGACGCTGGGAATCGCCTCCACGTCGCTTCGAACGGTGATGCACAGGGCCCCCTTGGCATTCGCAAACTCCAGAGACTTATCCAGGTCCATACCCCGCATCCTGCATGCGCGCGCGAACAAACTAGGGCGCAATGGTAAACACTTATTTCTACTGATCTCAAATATTAAAACCGGTGCTCGAGGAGGAGACTAGGTGGACCACGACAGGGAGCGGCTTGGACGTTTAAGTCCTGAGGAGAAGGTAGCGGTGGCGATTGCCATGACCAACGCCTGCGTGCACGCCTCAGCCAGCGGAATAAAGTCGGAGAACCCGGGCATCAGCGATGAGGAACTCCTCTCGAAGCTGAGGGAGCGCCTAGAGTTGCCAAAACGCCTTCGAAGCCGTTGAGCGTGGAACCTTGGAAGCGTTCGAGGAGCTCATAAGAAGACTCATCAGATGCCTGAGCAGCTCCAGCCTAGACTATGCATTCACCGGAGCGCTGGCCGTGAGCTTCTACGGCTCGCCAAGAACCACGAGTGACGTCGACCTAATTATCGCCATAAGTAGCGAACTTAAAGAAACCGAAGTCGCAGATGCCCTGTGGTGCGCAGGACTCGAGGTGGAGGAGCGGAAATTAAATGAGGCGATAACCTCGGGATACAACATAGCCACCTTCAGGGACAAGACATCCCCATACAGCGTCGACATCATTATCACGCGTGGAAGACTAGATAAGCGCCCAGGAGCTGTGGCGGGGTTAAACACATACTTGCAGAAGCCCGAGGCCTTGATCTCAGCGAAGCTCAGGATGATTAAGGCGACGCTGCCCAGGGAGAGAGCAGTAAAGGATGAGGAGGATATAAGAGGAATTCTAGCATTCACAAAAGTCGACATGGAATCCGTGAAGAAGATGGCAGAACGCGAAGGGACCCTAGACATACTCCAAAGATTAACTGAGTCAACTACCCACTCCTAAAGGAGTACGCGCGCTATTCTGAGAGGGGGAAAGGAGACTCGTCAAAGGGATTCATTTGGTTTGTTTAAGCCGATCCATCAGATGGAAGCGAAGCTCATCCTTAACCCAGGTCAAGCTAACATGTTTTTCAGCCTTTTCTCTGGCTTTCGCTCCCACGATATCTCTCCAGCCTTCCCTGGGATACTTAGTTAAGGCTTCATCAAGTAGGCCTTCATAGTCAAAGTACGCGTATTCCGCGATTTCACAGAGTTTAAACTCTAAGAATTTAACCAAGTCTTCTCCTGCGAAGCGCAGTATCTCCTCCGCAACGAGCTTGCTTACTGTATCCTTAGTAACCTCCCTGACCTCGGCCTTCACGACTTTCTCTGGGGGGTGAACCTTCTCAAGAATACCAAGGGTGGCGAGCTTCTTCTCCAACCAAGATAGAAACTGCTCGGGAGTCAACGCGTTGAGCTCCACCCTATATATCATATCCAGTTTGGTATCCTTAAGTTCCTTGGGCGCGCGCGCGCCTCGGCGCGGGAGTCACCGCTCCACGTTTCGGAGGAGGCTCAGTGTCCAAGCCTATGCGCTTCATCTTCGGCGACAGGGCCACCTTCAAGGTACCCGGCTACGACCCCGTCGACGTCTTCGGCATCGCAAAGGATACAGCGAAGAGGTGGTTCAAGGAAAACCTCCGCTTCGTTGACCCCGAAACCATAGTCTTCGACTCAGCTATCAACCAAGGCAGCGGTAACCTCATGGACATCTTCAGCCGCAAGACCCAACGATACCTCGGCTCCAACGACACCAGCGCAACCGTAGGCTACGCCCCCCACACATCTACCGACAGTCTCGTCCTAGCCCTGGAGAAACATCTTCAGAGCTCCTCTTTCCACAGCGAGTTCCCGAGCGCCGACGAGGACGTCAAAGTGATGGCTCTCCGGGAAGGCGGCAACCTTGACCTCACAATAGCCATGGCTATGGTCGACCGCTTCATAGACTCCGAGCAGAAATACTTCTCCCTCAAAAAAGAGATCACCCAAGAGATAGGCAGCTTTTTCTCAAGATACCAAGAACAGAACAGAGTACCCTTCCTGAACATAATCCACAAGCTCGATGCCCTGGATTACCCGGGCAGGGGAGAGGACGGCTGCTACCTCACCGTAACCGGCACAAGCGCGGAGAGCGGCGACAGCGGCCAGGTCGGTAGAGGAAACGACCCCGCCGGCATCATCCCCCTAAACCGCCCTATGGCCTCCGAGGCAGCGGCGGGCAAGAACCCGGTTAGCCACGTGGGGAAAATCTACAACCTCCTCAGCTTCAGGCTAGCTAACCGCATCTACGACGACGTGCCTGGGTGCCGCGAAGTGTATACTTGGCTCCTCAGCGAGATCGGTCGCCCGATAAACGAGCCTAAGACCGTTAGTGTCCAGATCGTCCCCGTCAGCGGCATAGACAAGTATATGCTAGCCTCCGCGGAGGAGATTGTAGCCGACGAGTTCGATCACCTGGACGAGTTCTGCAGGTCCCTCTTCGAAGGCGTCGCAACCAGCGTGTGCTGACACAAACATCCTGACAACCAGCGCGCGCGAAACAATCCGCCAGCGCGCAAATGAAGAGATTCCCTGCAAGGATTAAAATATCGAGACCTGAGATGTAGGAACCTACACTTGATCGCCTCCACCGACGTCGGAAGTCTACCGCCAAGGGTGGACTCTTCATCCATGGTTAACGGGGCGAGAAGGTTTCAGTCCCTATCGCATTGGCTGAGGTACGACTCGGCAGTGGAACAGGTCAAGGTCTTCGAGGACGAGGTAAAGACGGCGTTCGGGGAGAAGCTGAAGCAGGGATTAGATGTGCCGACCTACCCCCAGTTTAGGGACATGAACGAGATGTTCCTCGAGATGATCAGGGGGGTAGAGAAGACCATTTTGGGGTATACGGCTCAAAAATGCCTCTCGGCCATACCCAACAGGGCCATCCCTGAGGTGGGGGTCCTCAAGCAGAGCCTGTCTGAGATAAGAGATGGGGCGCAGCTGGATAGGGTCCCGATTAAAATCTGCGTAACGGGACCATACACCTTGGCATCGCTGTTTAGAAATCGAAGCGAAACACTGATTGGAGAGTTAGGAGACGCGATCGCGGAGATTACAGCAAGTTCGGTCTTCGACCACCGGTATGGGAGAGTGAGCATGGTCTGCGTGGATGAGCCCGCCCTGGGCTTCCTAAACGATCCCCTCCTCGACTTCGGGTCTGAGGGCAGGGAGACCCTGAGAAATGCATGGGAAAACGTGTGCAGGGCGGCGGCATCCAAAGGGGTAGAGACGAGTATGCACATCCACGACACATCGGAGAGCCTGTTCTGGGACATAAAGCACCTGAACGTGGTGGAGTCCCATGTGGATGATCCGCTCTATGAACTCGTGGACACGAAGAGACACCTGGAGGAGACTGACAAGTTCCTGAAGGCGAGTGTTGGGTTAACTGTATTCGACGACCTGATCAAGACCAGAGTCGTAACCCGTGACGCGGGTAAGAGCCCCGAGGAGCTGATCGGAGAGACCTGGACCAACATAAGACATGGCATGGTGGACCCCCTGACCTTCCTGGAGAAGGAAAGCGTGATGAGGGAGCGACTAAAGAAGGTGGTCAACCGCTTCGGCTCGGAGAGAGTGAAGTATGCTGGACCCGAGTGCGGGCTGAAGAGCTTCCCAACCTACGAGTGCGCCATGGAGTGTCTCAGAATAACGGCGTTGGCTATACGCGCTGAGTCTGGGTGAACTACCCATGACTTAAGTCATGGGCTTCCTGATTCACCGAGGCGACTTGCCCAGCTCCGCTGAGTTGGGTAGCGGTCTCCTCTCCTTCAGGCGTATATTCGGCTCGTCCCAAGCCTATCTCAAGTCCACGCTTGAGA
>JBGPRA010000178.1:0-4728 GCA_041489375.1 Bathyarchaeia archaeon
GTTACCCTCTACCCTTGCGTTGGGTTCACCCTGCACCATCCTCTGGAACTCGTTCAACATGTAGGCTAAGGCTTCGAGACTTCTATCGCGGATGCCCAGCTTCTCCATCAGGGACAGCCCCATCTCACGACCGAGCTGATAGGCACGCTTCTTAGCAGCCTCGACATCGCCTTTATACTCGTCATAGAAAACTTTAGGTTGGATGAAGCTCAATCGAAGCCCCATGATTTACTAAATTCTTCACGTATTTATCATGTTTGAATAGCCGACGATCTGTTTATCCTGTATTTAGAGAACCTCGAAAACATGAGTGCAGATCTGATCGCCTCCAGCTCGGGAGGTCTCGACACTCATCTTGACGTTTGGCCTCACAGTTGACACGATACCCTCCAACCAGGGCCAAGCGTAGTTAGCATCGAGCCAAACCCATGGTAGGTTGAACGTTAAGGCACTGCGCATTATTACGCAGAAACCTCTATCCCTCTTAACGACTCTGCCATTCTCCACCTTAGCAGATGGCTCACTCCGCATCATCTCCATCGCAGCGTTTAAGATCCCCGCGATTGATTCGAGATCGTCGCCCTTGATATTATTTTTAACTTTAAGCATCTGACCTGTCTCGCTTCCAATCTGGAACGCCGCTTTCCTGGCTGCCTCTGGATTACCTTGATATCTATCGTAGAATTCCTTCGGTGTAGGGTAACTCATTTAGGACGGGTGATCCTCGATTAGGAGGCTTATAACAGATTCGTGCACACGCATAAAATAGATTTAAAATTAGATATCGCGTAAGCGTCACGATTGGAGATCTGCTATGGGGCAGACACTGAACTGTGTATTGATTAAACGTATAGCCTTATCCTGAGTTCCATATGTGCGCGCGATAGGGCTTATCGATCGAGTGCAAAATAGTTATAGCTATGCTTGTACGTATATGTCGAAACAGAAGAAGGGGGTTATTTTAAATGAGCCTTCCAGAGTCCAAGCACTTCCAGCTTCAAAGATTGGCGGATGGCGTCTATGCCGCAATCGCATCAGAGAGAGGCCATGCTATCTGCAACGCAGGCATCATCGACACAGGCGACAGAACCATTATCTTTGACACGTTTATCTCTCCAGATCCTGCCAAAGACCTCCTAAAGGCGGCGAAGCGACTCACCCCGCAGAATGCTATCCGCGTGGTCAACAGCCACTATCACAACGACCACATCCGAGGCAACCAAGTTTTCCCACCCGACGTCGACATTCTCAGCACAGCAACAACACTTGAGGGAATCATCCACAAAGAACCTGAGACGATCAAGTGGGAAAAGGAGAACATTCCCAAAGCGCTTGTAAACACCAAGTCGAAGCTAAAGCGGGAGAAAGATCCTAAGCGACGCCAGGCCCTTACTCTGTCAAGCGTTTACTACGAGGCAATCCTGAAGTCACATCCCAAGTTGAAGACGCGTTTGCCGAATGTCACGTTTGAGGGAAGTCTAGTGATGCACGGGTCGCGAAGACGGATTGAGCTTCTTACTCACGCTGGCCACACGGATAGCGACCTGGTTCTCTATCTACCAGACGAGAAAATTGCTTTCATGAGCGACCTTCTCTTTGTAAATTATCACCCATACCTCCCTGGCTGTTCTCCCGAGCTCTTTAGAAAATCCCTGAGAGAAGTGGGGAAACTCGGAGTACATACTCTGGTTCCTGGTCACGGGCCAGTGGGTGGCCCCTCTGATCTGTCACTCCTTGACCAGTACATTCAAACACTCGAAAGTATTGCCCGGAATATGGTTAAGATGGGGAAATCTCCGGATAAGGTCCGTCTTCAACCCGTTCCATCGCCCTTTGACGATTGGTGCCTATTCTTTGAAGATCTCTTCGTCATGAACCTTAGCTTTCTTTACAAATATGTTAGCAAAGAAACATAGTGCGCACTTCTCCATAGCCTTATCCAGAGTTCCACCTGATTGTTACTTGCGCGCTCGAGTAGCAAATGTAGTTATAGATTAACCTTTGAGTCTTGTTTGCTGAGGAAATGAATCAATACGATGCAGGGAAGGAGTACCACAACCGAGGTCGGGAATATAATACGAGACCCATATGATTCGATGAGGATGCTTAGCCCCGTAGTCGCTGCAGATCCGACTAGGCTAACGACAACGAATGTAAAGCTGAAGCAGAGGCTCAGGTTCTCCCTATTGCTGTGGTCTACGATGATGCTGTTCAGGAGTGGCATGAAAGCGGCTTGGAAGAAGCGGTAAACGGTGTAGAACCCGACGATAAGCAGGAAGAGGGTGGTACTCAGCATGGCGAGGAAGACTCCTCCTATGACAAAGATCACCAACATAGCAACCCGGTATTTCCCAAACTTATCCCCTGCTAGTCCTCCAGTGTAACTCCCCGCAATCCCCGCCAGCGGAGCCAGACCACTTACGACGCTCGTTAGGCTGTAGCTCATACCGATCTCCTTCGTAAAGTAGATGGGTGCGAATGTGGAGATATTATTCATCGCAGCTTCGATCAAAGCAGCCATGATGATGACAAGCAAGAACTCCCGGGTGAATATGACTCGGAATCCTCCTGATAGGCTGAAATGCCTTATGGAAGCCCCTGTGTCTTTGAGGTTTCTAGTAGTGTAGATCCATGTTAGCCCAGTTGCTGCGACTGTTAGGATCCCCCAGATGTAAAAGCTTATTCTCCATCCGTACCCAGTTAGCAGGAATCCGAGAAGGAGTGGGCCCGCTGCGAAGCCTATGTTGGAACCCATGTTGTGAATCCCCATGGCTAGGCTTACCTTTTCCTTGCTGTACTCACTCGCCATCTTGAGGCTTGGTGGATGGTAGAGGGTTGAGCCGACGCTGAGGAGCGTGAAGCCGAATAGAAGCATCTCGAAGCCATAGGAGAGCGGTATAGCGAAGGCTCCCACAGCCGTGATTGCGAAACTGGCTGTAAGGACCTTTGCAGGGTGCTTATCGGCCAGGATCCCTGCGGGGATGTAGATTAGGACATTCACTAATAGGGGGATGCTTGCGAGCAGGCTGAGTTGGACTAAGCTTACTCTTAGCTCGTCTTGGAAGGGTAGGAGTAGGACTGGGAGGAGGGTTGAGTAGACATGGATCATGATGTGACTGCCAGCTAGATAGCTGAGGTACAAGTAGTTTGACTTAGCCAAACCGAGCAGTCACTCTGATAGAGGTCAGAGATAGTTGTTGAATATAAAAACCCCTCCAATTTTTGTACGCGCGTTGATGAGTAAAAGCCAAAGTCCTTTCCATAGTCCTATCCTCGGCTCCACTTGATTGACGCGGCCCTCTCTCACATTCACGCACCTGAGGGCTCACTGGCGCACGATTCCACTGCATTAGACGCAAGTAATCGGGGATGTTAGGCTACAGCTCATTATTAGCTGATACAGCGCATTAATTATCATAATAAGCGGTTGAGAAATCGCTAATGACGGCAGGGGTGCAATGGAACGCGCTTATACTCCAGCGGCATTGATTGGTTTGCCCAGGTGGGAGCGGACGAATGGTCCAAGCAGTGGAAGACCTGAAAGCCGCAGAATCGTGAGGAGTGGGCTGCGAAGGAGCTTGGCTGGCTTTGGCTAGTCGAGAAACCTACACTCTTAAACTGATCACGCGCAAGCGAGGTCGGCTACGGTGATCTCGCTTGGGCAACTTAATTCTATGTTAAATAATTCCAATGAGCGCGCGCGAGTCCCAATGCGTCGAGATGGCTGAGAACCTCATGAACAACTATTACCTAAACCAGACTCCATCTATCGAGGAGGTAAAAACCGATGCGAATCTCGCCTTCTCGAGGGTAAAATATAGGGAGGAGCATAAACCGAGGGGGGATAAGCCGCCTATAGTTAATGATGGTAAGTGTGTCTTCATCTTCAAGCGTGGCTCCGGTGGTTCCTGGGTGGCCATTCACTATATGTAACAGTAATTTACCCTAACCTATGCGAGAGAGGAAATACTCTCGAATACATTGATGAACTCAATCATAGCCCTTATCCTGAGTTCCACCTGATACTCAACCGTATATTGTGTTGGTTGACTTCGCTAATTAGGAGTTAACGCGTACATCAGTTTTTTAAAAAAGTAAAAAAGAGTAGGCTAGGTCTTAGGAACTTACAGCTGCGCGTGAGTCCATGATGGGGATAATGTCGAACGTGCATATGTCATTCCACTTAGCTGTGGTCTTATGTACCTCTGCTATGTCATCGGCTTCAATGACCGTGAAGGCCTTGTTTCGGCCCACCATTGTACTTACTGGATATAGGCTTTTGAATTTTCCCTCTTGCTTCCATGTAGAGTAACGCTTTGTGACTTCCTTGGCGTTCTCGTTTGCCCACCACCAAACCATTAAAAATTTCATGTCTTTTCTTCTCCTTTATTTTTTTTAAATTTTCATTACTATGTTGGTTCTTGAGTGGGTGTAGGGTGCATTCGTTAATATTTTTGGATAGTTTGCAGGAGTACCCTTGTACACGAAAACCGCGTCCTCTGAGACGCCTAATGGGGAGCCCCAAAATACGATTTCCATTCCTGCTTCTTTCACATGCTTAGACCAATCTTCAAAAGCTTTGTTAACTTTTTCAACTGAGCCAGAGATTTCTGGTTTCCAATTTCCATAGGTTATATAATACTTCATTTCCATCTTTCATTCAACTCATCGTTTCTTTGTATTTTTATAGCTCCTACCTCGGAGCTCGAGTCCGCTCACGCATTCTCA
>JBGPRA010000179.1:0-4671 GCA_041489375.1 Bathyarchaeia archaeon
AAACATAGCGACTGGGATACCATGGACCATTCTCTCTGAGGCTACTCCCGTTACTTTAACGTCAATTACTCTACCCTCAAATGGCTGGGGGGACTCAATGAGTATCACCGGGCCATGTTTAAGGGGATAGGCTACTAAAAAACGCTTATCTCTGTTGTACCTCTCAGCTACAACTACGCGAATTACCCCACCGAGCATACTATCTTTTACCCTCATATTTGCTCGCGCCGCAGCTTCGTGTATCCTCTTGCTCCCTGGGTCTCTGATGTTCGGCGGAGCAGAAGGGTACCCGTTGAACGCCGACATCGGTAGAGACTGGAACCTATAGAGTATTACGCGCTCCGCTCCCTCCTTCATGCTATGGTCGATGGCCTTTACTGTCTCCTCGACAGTTTTCTCGTTCTGACCAGGTAGGCCGTGGATGAAATAAACATACGGCTTCAACCCCGCTTTTTTTAATCGACTCACAGCGGTCAGTGTCTCCCTCGGTGTTGATGGCCTCCCCATTGAGTAGCTGTGCAGCTCAGAACCTGTCTCGAATCCAATGCTCACCGGAGTCCCAAAGAGGTACCTGCCTAGAAGCTTTGCTGCTCTCTCGGTTACGAGCGAGGATTTCAAATTTTCGATCATGAAAGCCGCGGTGCCACCCGCCATACTCGGAATATCAGCCAAAGACGCCAGCAGCTTCTCAAGTTCCTCATAGTTCGGTTCCGGACTACGAGGATCGGTAAGGGGCTCCGGATCCACAAGTAGATCTCTGCCATAGTCGAGGAAGCATGGTGCACTTAGTACGACTCGTCTGACCCCTTCGTCGATAAGCCCAACGACCTCCTCCTTGATTTTGTGGACTGAACGGCTTTTAGGTGGACCGAATAGGCTGGGTACAGAGCAGTAGCCACAACCTGGGGGAGTGCCGAGCGGGCAATAATACCTCTCTGTGAGACCTCCACTCCTACACAACCCACAGGACTCGCAGTTTCCGTCGACCAATGCCCTATTGAAGTTACTGCAGCCCCTCAGGACCTCGACGTAAACCCTCGCTGAACGATGGAGAGTATAGTCCCTGATTGCTGCAGTCGAGGGTTTAAAGCTATCAAATATGGCTCTCGGCATCACCCGTCTTAACGGCATAACCTCGACCCCCTCCTTGTTCTTGAAGGCTACTCCTTTGATTCCTCGAAGTTGAACACTCTCCAGTTCACTTTGTCCAAGCCCCCTGTCAAGTAACTCGTTTAGAGTCTCCTCCCCCTCGCCGATGACTGCAAAGTCGCAACCAGTCTTCCCGATCGCCTGAACTGGATCAGAGGTTACTGGGCCGCCAAGTAATACAGGACCTCCCTTTAATATTGAAACTACCTTGCGGATTGCTTGGATGTCAACTGTCATCCCGCTCACAAGTAATAGATCGAAGCTTTCAGCGAATCCTCTGGCTATGATAGTCTCAGCCTCGACGATTGATGCGGTGATCCCCCTCGTCTCCAATATGCCAATTAACGCTCTTGGCCCAGCGCCTATCACATCTTTACTCGCTTTCCTTTCCCCCTTACGCGAGGCAAGGGCGTCGACTATCAGAGCTTTCACGTATGAGCCCACCCAGTGATGCGTGATAAATGTTCCCAGTGCAGGATAGTGATAAATTGGCGCGAAATAATAGCCATAGCCATGGCGACGATCCCCCTTAATCTCTTGGCCGCCATCGCCCTATCATTTGTCGTATCCTACGTCAGCATCCCGATCTTTAACAAGTTCATGAAAGCTACTGGAATTGTGGGACGCGACATAATGAAGCGGGATAGCGGTCTGATACCCGATATGGGAGGCCCTGGCGTCATTACCGGCTTTGTCTTAGGCGTTTTTCTTTACCTCGGATTCGAGGTTTTTGCACTGAGGAATTCAGCTGACCTCGTTAATATCCTTGCGAGTCTGAACACAATTTTGATCATCACTCTTATCGGTATTTTTGACGTTTTGACCGCATTGATGAAGCAGAAAGAGGGTCAGGGCATATTTGAAAAGTTAAAGAGGCGGGGCATCCCCCAATGGTTCTATTTTTTAATTCCCTTGCCTGCTGCGGTGCCTCTAATGGCGATCAATGCAGGCGTCACCTATATGGTCCTCCCTTTTCTCGGAAAGGTCCAACTCGGTGCGATATATCCACTAATACTTGTTCCATTAGCTGTTTTATGCTGCTCAAATGCCACGAACTTTTTGGCTGGATTCAACGGGCTCGAAGCAGGAATGGGGCTTGTCCTCCACATATCCCTTGGCGTTTTCGCATTGATGAGTAACAAACTCCCTGCAGCTTCTTTAGCACTAGTCTTTGCAGCAGCTCTCGCTTCATTCTTAAGGTATAACTGGTTTCCCGCTAAAGTTTTTCCAGGCGATCTAAACTATACAATAGGAGCGGTATGTGCCTGCGTAACCATCCTGGGAAACATGGAGAAATTCGCTATTCTATGCTTCATCCCTTGGATCGTTGAAGCCATACTAAAGGCAGTGTCAGGTTTTAGATCCGAGAATTACGGTGTCCTCCAGAGAGACGGGATCGTCAAGCCCCGAGAACCTAAGATTAGGTCGTTGACCCACCTCGTCATGAGTTCTGGCAACTTTACCGAGAAACAAGTGTCTATGATTCTCATCGCGTTAGAAGTTATCGTCTGTGCTATCGCCTTCTTAGTAATCAGATATATCTAGGTGCATGAGTTGGGAAAGAAGGTCTTAATATTAGCCGGAGGTGGGGGGCACTCAAGTATAGCCCTCGCTCTCGCACAGACTTTAAAGGGAAAGGCAGAGATCTCGTTCCTAATACCCGATGGTGATAAACTCAGCAGGGAAATCTTGTCCCCGTATGGGCCGGTTGATGAACTGATCAAGGGAAGATACCCAAACACATCAAACTTACTATTCCCCTTCAGATTAATGGCTTCTTTCTTTCACTCCTTTTCGATGGTAAAAAGGGAGTATGGAGCAGTCGTATCGACTGGTAGTAACTTCTGCATACCCCCCAGCCTCATCGCATGGCTCAAGTCGATACCTCTAATAAATATCGAGAGCCGAGTCGCTATAGCGAAACCATCGAAAACAGCTCAGTTTCTCCAACATTTTGCCAAAGAGACCCTCCTCCAATGGGAGGAACAAACTAGAACCCTCAAAGGCACCTTAACAGGGCCTATCTTCCCAGAGAAGAGATACGAGGTAAAGAACCATGGCTATGTCCTCGTGACGGGCGGTACTGAAGGGCATAAACAGCTCTTCGATGCTATCTCAGAGCTCGTCCTCGAGAAAGTGATTATGCAGACGGGGAAGGTAGATCCTTCTCCCTATAAGGCGAGTCATCCTAACTGGGAAATAATTGCCTACTCTACCGATTTTGAAAGACTCATTGCAGAGTCCTCGATCGTTATAACACATCAGGGAGGGGGCACAATCTTTGAAGCTATACTCTACGAGAAACCACTGATAATCGTCTTCAACTCTGAACTAACACGGTCCGCGAACACTGAGGATATCCGCATCCTAGCGGAGAAGGTGAGCGCACCTTTTCTCGAGCAGGCTGATGCTAAGAAGATCGAATCTATTATGTTCGAAGTTCACTCAGCGAAAAAGCATCATTTTGAGAACGGATGCATAAAAGCCACTGACATCATCATACGTGAGTTGAACTAATCTTCTACGTATTCTCATGTATGCATTTACATCAAACACATCATCTGGTTAGCTATAAGATGCTTGAAGTAAACACGGATAAAGAGGACTTTAACGAACGAGTCATTGTTTTTAACTAGTTATTTTATAATTCAACTAAAATCGAGTCTTTCTTCGACATATAACATAAAAGGAGGCAGATTGATAAAATAAGTAATGTGCGGTATTTTCGGTTTAGTGCTACGAAAAGGTCGAGTAGCCCCAATGATACTTGATGGTCTGAGTAGGCTCGAGTACAGGGGTTACGACTCGATTGGTGTCGCTGTAATAGATCATGGCGTACTTCAGATTCGAAAGGACGCAGGGAAGATCAAGGACGTCGCGAGCCGCCTCCAAATAACCGAGATGAAGGGAAGTATAGGCTTTGGGCACACGCGTTGGGCTACTCATGGCGCACCTAATATGATCAACGCCCACCCACACACCGATTCAAAAGGCAAGATCGCCGTCATACACAACGGCGTTATTGAGAACTTCATGGAATTGAAACAAGAACTCATCGATAAGGGCCACAACTTCATATCGAAGACCGATACCGAAGTGATCCCGAATCTAATCGATGAGGAGATGAAGAGCGACATCGGCCTCACCGAGGCAACACTCAAAGCTTTGAGGCGGCTAAAGGGCTCTTATGCCGTTGTCGTTCTTTCGAGCCTTGAACCGGATAAAATTGTCTGCGCAAGGCAGGAAAGCCCCTTAGTACTAGGTGTCTCGGAGAATGGTACTTTTTGCGCCTCCGACGCTCCAGCGATCCGTCCCTACACAAACAAAGTAATCTACCTCAGAAATGGTGAACTAGCTACAATCGACGTCAATGGGTATAAAATAATAAAGGTCGCAGATGGGTCACCGGTCGAACGAACCCCGGAGGAGATAACGTGGGTCCTCGAGATGGCTGAGAAACAGGATTACCCAAATTATATGCTCAAAGAGATATTCGAACAACCCACAAGCCTAAGGACGGGG
>JBGPRA010000180.1:0-4654 GCA_041489375.1 Bathyarchaeia archaeon
AGCCCAAGTAATTCTATGCTTCTGTCGAGGCAATCGTGACCCTGGTCGGATACATAGAGAGTCATCTTCTTCGGGACGCCCTGTACTCCTTTTGTCTTAATATCTACCTCTGCTCGGGCATTGCGTGCTACTGCAAGTCCTGTGAAGTTCGCCTCCGAGCCTCCGCTTCCGAAGGTTCCGCTTGCATTTAATGGGTAGTCGAGCATTTCTTTGATCCAGTTTAACGCCTGTTTGTTGACGTTGTAGGCAGCGCTCCAGGGTCCGTCAGCTGGCAGGTTAGTTCCACTTGTCAGCATATCCGCTAACATACTGTATGGGGATCCTCCACCAATGACGTAGCCCCAGAACCTGGCGGTTTTTGGTCCAACCATCGATGGGAGTATGTCTTTGACGAAGGCGTCGTATACTGCTTTTTCTCCCTCCCCGTTCGCAGTTAGGGGTACAAGGACAGACGCTGTCTGCTCTCCTGTGAAAAACCTCCAGGGCTCAGTTTTTGACTTTTTTATATGCTCGAACATGTCGTCGAGCATCCTGTGCCCCAAGCGCTTTAGTTTCATCCCAATTCTCTGGGTCAAGTGTCTCTTCTGGTTTCTTTGAATAAGTCATGAAAGAAAGATTTGTGTTTTGTTATATATAACTGTCTATTAAGTATCGCATATATGCTATCGTATCGAGTATCGGGTGGAACTCAGGATAAGACTATGGCCCACACACACCAGCAATCATCAAAACTAACTCCTCGACACTAGAGCAATGGATCCAATGTTAATGGATCACTTTCACAAACCAATAAACAAACCTCAATCTTTCAGTAATTACAAAAGAAATTTACGCCATTATTAAATACTATAAAAAATAAATCATTATTCAATAATGAACGAAGAAGTCTTTATCCGCCAATACAAACAGGGAGACGAAAAAGGAATCATCAGCCTCCTAGAGAGGGTATTCGACGGCTGGCCGCACAAGGATCTACGATGTACGCCACTAGACCACTGGAGATGGAAGTATGAAGACAACCCACTAAAATCGAAGGCAGTCGTAGTTGCAGAGAGTGCAGGAAAAATTGTTGGTTGCACACACGGATTATTTCTAAATGTCAAAATTGGGAAAAAGCCACAATTGGCCCAGCAGGCAATAGATTTGGCTGTTGACGAAGGTTTTCGAGGTAGAGACATACATCCAAAAATGACTGATTTGAAACGTAAAATCGAGATTGAAAAGAATGTAAATATATCCTACTCCGTCTCCGGAAACCCAATCGTGATTAGTGGTTATCTCAAGAGAAAACGCCCACAATTCCCCTCACCATTGAGGCAGATGATAAAGATTAGGGACGTCGACCAGCACCTAAAAATGGTCGACTACCCAAACAAGTTTACGAAAAAATATGGATACCTAGGACTAAAGACCCTAAAACGAGCAACAAACCTATTCACCACAGCAAAAAGCCCCATATCGAACTTTGAAACCTCCGAGATAGATAGATTCGACGAACAGATAGAGGTCTTCTGGGACGAGATCAAGGATAATTACAGCTTCATAATCGAACGGGATGCGAGTTATCTGAACTGGAGGTACTGCGACAAGAGAGGCGGCGATTTCAAGATAATGCAGGCGACTGAGGGCGATAAGGTCCTGGGGTACATTGTGCTCCGGATAAATCGGTACAGGAAGAAGTACCCCACGGGATTCATCGCCGATCTCTTGACTCCACCAGGTCGCCTCGATGTCGCCGAGGCCTTGATTCGCCTCGCTGACAAGTACTTCAGGGATCAGGATGTTAACATTGTCGAGGTCTTAGCTGTTGAGGGCCATCCATATGAGCGATTGTTTGAGAGGCAATATTTTCTAAGATCCCCCATAAAGCATATTCTATTTTATGTACCGTTTAATCTCGGAAAATCTGAGCTGAACGATTTTGTAACTGCACTACCCGAGAAACTTTTCTTTGAATATGGAGACCTTGACACAGTGTAGCCTAATCGTGCGCTTGCCATTATTTATTACCCCAGTGTGGGGAGCCATAGGCTTATCCCACACACATATAATGCGAGAGAGCTTTCTGCCATGTTCCTAGTATCTGACCTTGACCTTAGCCGCTTCCTCCAGCAGAGTTATCACTGCTGTATGGTCAAGTCTACCCATCCCCCGAGTCTTGGCGAGTTCATAGACCTGTTGTGCGATACAGGTGACGAATAGGGGTGCGCCCAGCTCCCTGCCCAGGGCTATGGCTAATCCCAAATCCTTACACGCTAGGTCGATGGCAAATCCGGCCTCAAACCTTCCCTTAGAGATGAGATTAGGGAGCTTCACTTCTAGGGCGTAGCTACTCCCTGTGCTAACCTTAACTGCGTTGTAAAGGGTTTCAGGGTTGACTCCCGCCTTTACCCCCAAGATCATCCCCTCAGATAGGGTCACCACATTAACCAAGGACATAAGGTTATTCGCAAGCTTCACAGCATCGCCTGACCCTACATCCCCCACATAGTAGACGTTTTTACCTATAACACGGAGAATCCCTAGACATCTCTTGTAGACATCTTCATCTCCGCCAACCATAACGGTAAGCGTACCAGCATTAGCCCCAGCAACTCCACCACTAACAGGAGCATCCAACACCTCCACGCCCCTATCCTTGGCAAAAGAAGCAATCTTCTTTATGGTTGATGGGGAAACGGTGCTGGTGTCGATGAGTACACAACCCCTCCTCGCCCCATTCAAAACACCATTCCTCCCTAAGACCACTTCCTCCAAGATCTCCGGGGTTGGCAGGGAGGTCATAACTATATCAGAGAAATTCGCAACTTCACTCGGATTACCCGCAGCCTTCGCCCCCAAACGAATGGATTCCTCCATCGCCTCCCTACATACGTCGTAGACTACCAACTCATAACCTGCTTTGAGGAGGTTAGTGGACATTGGTTTTCCCATATTACCGATCCCAATGAAGCCAATATTCATTTAATCACGTTTGAGTATCGGGCGGATCTGAGGATAAGACTATGTGTTCGCGCGCGTGATGTATCTAGTTGTTAGATTTTGAGCACCTATGACTGAAGATAAACTAATATTCGCTATGCAATCAGTGTTGGGTATCGGGTGGAACTCAGGATAAGGCTATGGCCCACACACACTTGACGAAACTTGATATCGCCCTGCTTTCGGTCATATCGATTCATCGGGGTTGTCCGCATTCGCGTTTAGTCTGGCGCACACGAGGGCCTAGACATCCGAGTCGGACATCAGAGAAACGAATTCACATTCCTGTGTCGTTACTCCCTCATTATATCGGTTATACGCGCGCGCCGCGCTAGTATGTATCAACTTAAGTCCTAGTGTCTTGTCGAAGTGTGACTTGTTTAGTGCGACTACTGACTCGCAGCTGTCGCGTACGCGAGCGCCCGGAGGGAGACCTCGACTAACAGTGTCACCCTCGATACAGCTAAATGCATGCGTTAATACTGTTATGCATGCGGGACATAGCTTTGGAGAAGATGAAAAACCTCACAGTCAGAATCGACGAAGAGACATTCAAGGAGATCGATGAAACCGCCGAACGCGGAAACGTAGACCGCTCCACCGCCGCAAGACAGCTCCTAAGAGCTGGAATAAAGGACACCAAACGAAGAAGAGCCCTCGACCTCTACCGCCAAGGCGGATGCACCCTTTGGCGCGCCGCCCAGCTGGCGGACCTCCCACTGAGAGCAATGATGGAGCTCGCAGCCACCGAGAGCCTACCCGTACACATCTCATCCGAGGATGTAGACGAAGCTTGGAGGGAAGCATCTGAGAGATGAAGGGCAAACGCTCATCCTTGACGCGACCCCCCTGATCTATTTCGCAAAGATAGGCAAACTGGAGACCGTGTTACGAACCTGCAGGGCCTTCACCACGGTGGAGGTCTATAGGGAAGTAGTTGGCTCGGATACATACGCTGATTCCCTTGTAATCAAAGACTCGGTCGAGGCAGGCATATTGAATATCTACAAGGTAGTTGACACAGCGGCTGTTGAGACTTTGATGAGGCATCCCGAGATCCATAGGGGAGAAGCGGAGACAATGGTCGCGGCCAGGGAGCTCACGGGTTCAGCGGTCATCGACGACGGAGCTGCGAGGGCGATCGCCAAGCTATACGGGTTACACGTGGTACCTGGTACACTTTTCCTACTCTTCAGGCTGCTCCGCCTCGGATTGATGGACGCTGGAGAAGCTGAGAAGACGCTGAAAGCACTGGTGTCCTGTGGGTTGTACCTCGACGCGAGGACGCTGGTGAGGGCGGAGGAGAAGCTGAGGGAGCAACGATCAAATCAACCTCCCTCCTCTTAACGCGCGCACATAGCGGGGATTGCTAGAGTTCACGGCGAGAGAGTGTTGATGAGGAACATGAAGTACTTCCAGGGCATCCCGGGAGTAAACATAGAGTCTTACTAGCGCACTTAAAATATAGACGGGTTTCAATCACTGTACACGTATTGTGTACTGATGATTCTTCCCGATGCGTGAAGGGGCATCTGCTGCTCTCAACATGCAGCTCCTTACTCCACTCGATGCGGTTATCCTTGGTAGCGCGCCTATATGAAGTCGTATTTAGACTTACCCCCACCACACCGTGAAAGATACTGCATGCGCCTATCCACCCACACCAAAGGCA
>JBGPRA010000181.1:0-4628 GCA_041489375.1 Bathyarchaeia archaeon
ATAACCGATGGCGCCCTGAACTGCTTCGTTTGGCTCATTGTCGGTCTTCCCTTGATCAGCCGCTCGCCCGACGATAAAACTTCTCACAAGTACTTACGTAGGGTTAACCTTTTTCGTCTGGGGGTGTATGGTGGTGCCGATGTGGTTCAACTCGCGGCGCTCCCCCGTCTACGGGACCCGGGGGGTGGTCGCCTCAAGCCAGCCTCTAGCCAGCGAGGCGGGGATGAGGATGCTCCAGAGGGGTGGCAATGCTGCTGACGCAGCTGTCGCCATCGCAGCGGCACTAAACGTGACGGAGCCCTGCTCCACCGGGATGGGCGGGGATTGTTTTGCCCTATTCTACGACGCTTCAAAGGGACGCGTCCTCGGTCTCAATGGCAGCGGTAGGGCACCCGCTGGTCTCACTCCTGAGAGACTCGCCACTGATGGCTTCACAAGGATGCCTTCTAACGGCGTCCATACGGTCACTGTCCCTGGAGCAGTCGCTGGGTGGGTTGACGCCGTCGAGAAGTTCGGGACCTTATCGATCGAGGAGATACTCACGCCTGCGATCGAACTCGCTGAGGGCGGGTTTCCCGTCTCGCCTATCACCGCACGAGCCTGGTCAAGTGGAGTCCCCTTCCTGAAGACTGGGCCTTACGGGGACGAGTTGCTCCTAAACGGTAGGGCACCCGGTGCGGGAGAGATCATGAAAAACCCGACCCTCGCCCATAGCCTTCGAGAGGTTGTGGAGCATGGCAAGGCAGGTTTTTATGAGGGTAGGATCGCCGAGGCAATTGTAGAGCTACTTCACCTTAAGGGGGGTACCATGACCCTTGAGGACTTGAAAAAGCATAAGACGACCTTTGATGACCCCATCTCAGTCAATTATCGCGGCGTCGATGTCTGGGAGACACCGCCAAATGGACAGGGTATAACTGCCCTTATTGCCTTAAACATAGTTGAGGGATACAATCTATCAAAAATTCATCACGACTCCCCACAGAGACTCCACATCCTCATAGAGGCAATCCGGACAGCCTTCGCTGATACCCGCTGGTATGTAGCTGACCCGAGTGTCACCCACGTCCCCATAAAGGAACTCCTCTCAAAAGACTACGCAACGGAGAGGCGTCAGCACATCAACCCCACAAAGGCGACTCTCGACAGGATTCACGGCTCTCCCGTCACCGGTAGCGACACCGTCTACTTCTGTACAGCAGACAAGTGGGGTAACGCATGCAGCTTCATAAACAGCAACTACTCTGAATTTGGTACTGGCCTAATCCCACGGGGCTGCGGCTTCACCCTACAGAATCGGGGTGCGGGTTTCACTCTCGAGAAAGGCCACCCTAACGTCCTCGCCCCCGGTAAAAGACCCTACCACACTATTATTCCCGGTATGATGACTAAACACGGGGAGTTACACGGCCCCTTCGGTGTAATGGGCCGCTTCATGCAGCCCCAAGGTCACCTCCAAGTCGTCACCAACATGGTCGACTATGGCATGGACCCCCAGGAGGCCCTCAATGCACCCCGATTCTGTATACTGGACGGCACAACCGGTGGAAAAGTTAGCCTCGAGGAGGGTATACCAATCGAGACGATGGCTACCCTTGCCAGGATGGGCCACGAGGTCGTTCCTGTGGCCAGCTACAACCGCATAGCCTTTGGGAAAGGACAGATAATTCTCAGAGATCCAAAGACCGGCGCCTTTACAGCGGGGTCGGACCCGCGCTCCGATGGGCAGGCCCTCGGTTGGTAAGTAACACAGACTACGCTGCGCGTACCACACACATCTAATAAACTCGAGTACGACTTGTGAAATCATGAAACTCGCTGCCCTCTTCTCAGGTGGGAAGGACAGCACCTACGCAGCATACCTCGAGGAGAAAGGTGGACACGAGGTACCCATTTTCGCCTGTATGCGGCCCGCCCGGGGAGACAGCTACATGTTCCACGGTGTAAATATCCACCTAACGCCGCTCCTCGCTGAGGCTCAGGGTAAGTCCCTCGCCTCCGCCCCTAGCAGCGGGGAGAAGGATAAGGAGGTCGAGGAATTAAAGCGCCTCATCGAGCTACTCAACGTAACGGGAATTGTAACGGGCGCGATTGCCTCCACTTATCAGAGGGATAGAGTCAACATCATCTGCAGTGAACTTGGGATAACCCACCTAGCCCCCCTTTGGGGTAAAAATCCACAAGAACTCCTAGAGACCGAGATAAGGTCTGGTATGGAGATAATAGTGACGCACGTCGCGGCCCGAGGGCTCAACCAGCATTGGCTCGGTAGACGGTTAGATATGAAGGCTGCAGCCGAGTTGAAGATACTCGGTGAGCGCTACGGCGTCAACGTCTGCGGGGAGGGCGGTGAGTACGAGAGCCTCGTTGTTGATGCCCCTTGGTTCAAGAAGAGGCTCGAGATAAAGAAGGCTGAAGTCTTCTGGGAGGACACAAGTGGCACATATATTGTAAACGAAGCCACCCTCCGCAGCAAGTAGTTGTCCTTCATTAACTCAAGTCCTAGCCTCTTACAGACCATAAGTGAAAAAATTGGTGTCAATTGCACGCGATCGTGTGCGCGACGATTAAAAATAGCTGCTTTCGCGTCCCCAAAGTACATAAAGGTTAAAAACTCTCCCTCTCTTCGTTGAATGTCAGAGGAGAGCGCGGTGAACGCCCACCAAACAGCCTAGGCCGAAAGGCCCAAAGCTCACCCAGTCGCTCCCCCGCAGTTCTCAGGCAACAACCACCGCGAGGGGATAGAGGGCGTCACACGTTCAATAAGGAAGGCAGAAACAATGGCTGAAAAGAAGAAGGAAGAGGTGGTCTCAGCCGCCCTAAAGGCGGAGGAGAAGCTACGATCCCAGTGGTACATCCTCGACACCGAGGGCGAGCTCCACAAGATAGACGAGTTCAACTTCAAGGGCCGCGACAACCTTCGCAAGTTCGCGGGCTACGAGGTCGATAAGGATAGGACAGTAAACCAGGAGCCGCCCCACGTCACAATGATGAAGGCGCTTGAGCTGGTCGACTATGAGCCAGCGAGCGATCCAGGGAACATGCGTTACTACCCGAAAGGCAGGATGATCAAGGCGCTGCTGGAGGAATATGTCTCAAGCCAAGTCGCCCAGTACGGCGGCATGGAGGTTGAGACCCCCATCATGTACAACCTCGCGCACCCAACCCTCAGCAACTATCTCAACCGCTTCCCCGCTCGCCAGTACACCATCGAGAGCGACAACGATAGGTACTTCCTCCGCTTCGCGGCATGCTTTGGCCAATTCCTCATGGCCCACGACGCTACCATCAGCTACAAGAACCTCCCACTCAAGATCTATGAGCTAACCCGCTACAGCTTCCGCAGAGAGCAAAAGGGTGAGCTAACCGGCCTCCGTAGGCTACGCAGCTTCACCATGCCCGATGTCCACGCTATGTGCCGAGACCTCGACCAAGCCAAGGAGGAGTTCATGATCCGCTTCAAGATGAGTGGCGACGTACTCGAGGGAATCGGCATCCACAATAGCGACTACGAGCTCGGCGTTCGCCTCACTGAGGAGTTCTGGAAAAATAATAAAAGCTTCGTCGTCAACCTCGTCAAGACCCATGGGAAGCCAGTCCTCGTCGAGATGTGGAAGGAACGCATATTCTACTTCATCCTAAAGTGGGAGAGAAACTTCGTCGATAACCTCGACAAGGCGTCCGCACTCAGCACAGACCAGATAGACGTGGAGAACGGAGAGCGTTACGACATCAAGTTCATGGATGAGGACGGCACCACCAAACATCCACTCATCCTTCACTGCAGCCCATCTGGGGCTATTGAGCGCGATATCTATGCCCTGCTGGAGAAAGCAGCCTTCGACATGAAGGTCGGGAAGCGCCCAAGTCTCCCCCTCTGGCTCGCCCCCACGCAGGTGCGCATCATTCCCGTTAGCCAGGATTACCTTGAAGCCGCGAACAAGGCCGTAGCTGAGATCGAATCCGCTAAGATTCGCGTCGACGTCGACAACCGCGAAGAGACCGTGGGTAAGAAGGTCAGAGACTCTGAGAAGGAGTGGATCCCCTATACAATCGTAATAGGCGAGAAGGAAGCAGGAAAGGAGAAGCTACCCGTTCGCATCAGGGAGACTGGTAAGTTGGTGGAGTATTCCACGGGTGACCTCGCATCGGAAATAAAAAACATCGTCGGAGACAAGCCGTGGAGATCACTACCGCTGCCAAAGTATCTGCAGGCGCGCCCCAAGTTCAGTAACTAGATACCGTGTCGCCACTTCTCGATCTGATCGCTTTTCTTGTTTCCCTTCTTAAACTGCTTGTAGTGCTCCTCACAGACGTAGGCTGACTTTCCCGTAACATCAAGACCCGCGGCCTTCGCCTTAGCCACGTTCACGGAGCGAACGGCGTCCTTTCCGCACCCTATGACGGTACATTTCTGGCCTTTATCGATCTTTCCCAATGTTATCAGAAGATACCCACGGTGAAGGCGATTTAAACCTAGCCTATCCTCAACCCTATATTCCGCCTCGCATCTCCTCAGCCCCTATGCCTAGTCTCAACGCCGCTGTCATAGGCTCACTCGAATACTCTAAGAAGCTCGGAAAGAAGAGCACCGAAACCGACATCACATTCTACGACCTGAAGAAGGG
>JBGPRA010000182.1:0-4625 GCA_041489375.1 Bathyarchaeia archaeon
CGACTGCTGCGGCGAATATTATGCCGAGGCGTGCTTCTTGTAGCGACCCGGTGAATAGAGGTGATCCCAGCGTGTGCTCAGTGACTATGCTTGCTATCTCTACTCTCTGAACGTTCGGGCTAAGAGCCTTTACCTGATTCGAGAATTTCTCAATATCTGCACCAGGGCTTAGCTTGACTAGGACCCTGATTCCATTTATCCATTCGTTTTCGAATCCTTCGACAAAGGCTAATGGGACATAGGCAGTCGGGTCTTGTGGCACCCAGTTCTGACCAAGGTCACGCCCGAAAAGCCCGACGATCTTTAAGGTGTAAACGTGCTTCGCGACTTCGATGTTTACGTTCCCTGAGCCATCCTCGTTGAGGCCAAAATATGGGGCTGCGCCTCTCTCGAAAAGGGCGCTACCTCCCTGAAGGACCCCGTATTGATCCTTCACGATGCTGTCTTTGGCTCCGAGGAGGCTATATGAGCTATTATTGATGAAAAGTTCATCAGTATAAGCTGTATCTTGCCAGTACTCAACCTCGATCGCCCTTATGGGAATCGTACTTAGGCTAGTCCTCGCTAAGAAGGCTATTTCTACGGCTGCTGATTCGACGTCTGCCAATGCACGGATCTTAGTCGCGATATCTGATACAGCGCTTTTATTATATATCGTAACGGAGGCGTCGGCTCCGATGTTGACGCTTGTCAATCGGCCAAGGTAGTCGTTCGATACCGCTGAGTTTCCGATTACGACAACGCTGTAACTCATAACGAGGGCAACAATGAAGACGAAGGACCCCAGCCGCTTCAAGTTCCTTCCACTGCTGAGGCTGATAAACCTCGCTGAGTCACCCACTAACCTCGCTGATATCCCTCCAAAAAAGTCTTGGAACTGCTTTGAAAGTCTCAAGAATAGCTTCGTGAACCCCCAGAAGAGGAGGATGGTCCATATGAAGCCGAGGATCGAGTCCATGCCATACCAAGTTGAGTACATGAGGAAGCTGATGAAGTCCTCTGAAGAGGGGCGGAAGGATTCGATGTTGAGCCTCAAAAGGAGAAATATTAACTTATATAACCCGAGAAGCAGGGCAAGAATCGGTACTGCGATACTACCGAGACTTTCTTCCTCCTCGCGGTACTCTCTCAGCGCCTCGATCGCGTTGATTTGTGTGGCCTTTTGGGCGGGATAATACGCTGCGAGTGCCGATAGAAGTAGGCTAAACACCATAGTAGCTCCGAAGGTGACGGGTGTTATGTATCGGAACAGGAGCCCGAACTCGGCTCCACTTATGACGAAGGGTAGGATCAATGCCCCTAAGACGGACCCGAGTACACCAGAGATGACGCCTAACATGATTGCCTCGAAGAGGAGAGTCGCGAATACCTGACGGTGACTCATGCCACGGGTTAACAATAGGCCTATCTCCCTCCGTCTGAGTCCAAAGGCGACATCTGAGACGGTCATTCCAAGATACCAAGCGGTGAAGAAGACAGGTATCGTGATAATGAGCGTGTTTAACTTCATCCCTGAGGACTGGGAGGAGACATCGACTAGAACCTGTTCGAGGATATTGTCAGGAATATAGGAATAGACTCCGCTCATCCCATTTATCTGCTCATCGATTCTTTGGAGACGCTCTACTGAACCAGTAATATCCCATTGGTTAAGGAAGGAACTGCGTTCAAGTCTAATCGCGGCTATGCAGTGTATAATTGTGGGGGCCCTACGCTGAAGTAGAACAGGTTTGAAGTATAACTCGTCGAGTATTTTCTTGTAGGTATTTTCGGTGACCACAACTAAATTGTACTGAGGCCTCCCACCAAGCGTGTCGCCACCACCAAGAGCCACACTTACCCAGTTACTGTAGTAGGTTTTCCCATCAGTGTTAGACATTAATATTGACCAAGTCTCATCGTTCAATGTGATCGGTTGGCCTACTTCAATTGGGAAGTATATTCTCTTGAAGTTGGATATGCTGCTCATTGGAGTATATGTGAGTAGCCCTAGGCTGATCTCTTCACCTGAAATGAACTTTGTCGCATTCATCGATCCGAGATCCATGTATATCTTCCCATCTTCAAGACCTTGAGGAGCATCTATACCAACGGCTAGCCCAGAATCAGGAGGTACCGCAATAATTATAGTGGAGACGGTTCCAACTATCGTTGTCGAGTTCAGCTCGATTTCCTCTCTCATGAAGTGGTCGACTTCTTCGACGCCGTTCAGCGTCTTGAAATACCCGTCTATGTTGTAGATGTTTGCCCTCGTGACGTTCTTCTCATCAACGTTTGTCGTAATTATGTCATACTTGGTCGCCTTCAAGGCGTTTGTTAAAATCGAGCCACCTACGCCGTCAGCGCCTTGAAGTATCCCTGAAAAAAGCGTTGCTGCCAGGATAATACTGAGTAACAATGCGAGTGAAAGACCCCTGCTGCGGATTATCCTCTTGGACGCGTAGCTGAACATCTCTATGCCTTCGCAGCGGGGGGACCTAAAAAACTTTTGAAACAGGAATCGATACTCCATAACCTCTTTTATTGTAAAAAAAAATTATTTCACAAATGCAATCCAGGGATTATTAACACGCGCGAAAAGTCACCAAACGAACTCGCTATGGCGATTTTAATCATACGGTGAATATTCTTTAAGCGCATTCTCGCTCGCATTTGAAAACAGATAAACTTAAAATATATGGATGAGTTGCCATAAGGAACGATATGGTCGTAAAAGTTGCGACGCCTGTAGAGATTGTCGACGGGATAAGCTTCCGTTTAAGAACAGACCAGATAATCATCCTCGATGGTCTAACAGCACCACCGAAAAACAGTGAGAAGGATAAAAAGGCGATGGTAGCTCTCTCAGAGATAGTTCTTAAGAAGAAAGTCTCTTACGAGAGCCACAGCATCGACACCTTTGGCAGGAGTAAATCTCAGGTCAATCTCGAAGATGGAACCGACGTCAATAAGAAGATGGCCGAATTCCTGGCCACAATCTAGGATCACCACTCCCCATAGTAGCGTTTATACGTTCTCTCGGAAACCATTAAACCCCCTAGCTCTCCCCATGATACTATGAGCGAGTTCAATCGCCAGAGGGCAGAGGAACTCATGAAGAGACTTAGGGGCGATGGCTTCGACGCCCTCCTCCTCTTCCCAGGCCCAAACATTGCTTACTACACCGGCTTAAACATAGGACTCAGTGAGCGCCCGGCAACTGCCCTCATCCCCATCGAGGGGAAACCCACCTTCATAGTCAACCAGTTAGAGAAGGAGCTACGCGGCCAGACGCCCTGGTTCAAAGATAAGGTCATCTGGCTAGAGCACGAAGACCCAATAGTAATCCTAGCTGAGACGATAAAGGACCGTTGCCTCGCCTCCGCAAAGATCGGTATCCCCGAGGAGGCACCCTGGGGATGGGTCAACCGACTCAAAGCAGCCCTCCCTAAAACCCGCTTCGTCGACGCCTCAGACCACATCGGATACGTCCGAATGGTGAAGACCCCCCAAGAACTCGAGTGGATAAAGACAGCCTGCCATATAGCCGACAGGACCCTCGAAACCGGCTTCAATATGCTTCATACCGACATGACCGAGGCTGAGCTCAGCGACATCCTCACCTCGGAGATGAAGCGACTCGGAGGCGAACAGACTTTCCCCGGTGTCCTCTTCGGGGATCGCGCAGCCCTTCCCCACGGCAACTCCGGGGAAAGACGCCTCAAGTCCGGGGAAGCCGTGCTCGTTGATATGGGTTGCACCGTCCACGGCTACTGGAGCGACATAACTCGAACCGTCTTCTACGGGGCGCCGAGCCCCCGGCAGAGGGAATTATATGATATAGTTCTACTCGCCAACAGGATGGCGTTTGAGGCTGTAAAGCCTGGCGTCACCTGTGAGTCGGTCGACAAGGCGGGCCGCAAAGTGATTGAGGACGCAGGCTATGGTGAATTCTTCATCCACCGTCTCGGCCATGGCGTGGGTCTCCAGGTTCACGAGCACCCTTACATGGTCAAGAATAACATGCTCCGGCTCGAATCGGGTATGGTTTTCAGTGATGAGCCGGGTATATACATAGTTGGCGAGATCGGCGTCAGGGTAGAGGATACGGTCGCCTGCACCCAGACTGGTTGCGAGAGCCTCACCAAGTTCAATAGAAACCTCCTCGTTTACCCTGTGAAGGACTAAACATGGACCTCTTCGCCCCTACGAACATAGACCTCTATGCCCCTACGACCATAGCTGGAGCTGCACTTATCGCTTTGGGGCTCTATTACATCATATTCTGGTGGAGCTACTGGAAGACGAATTATAACGGAAAACTTGTCACGGGGGGCCCTTACATGATCGTAAGGCACCCCTACTACCTCGGCTTCCTTCTACTTACGACTGGCCTCGTCGTTATCCTCCCCCTTGTGGAAACAATAGGTCTCGCTCTCATCAGCTGGTGGGTCATTCTCTCTCAGATCGGGAAGGAGGAGGAGGAACTCATCAAGAAGTATGGTAACAAGTATCGGGAGTACCAGAAGCGGGTAAAGTGGCGTCTCATCCCCAGCGTCTACTAATAGCCGAGTTGTATCCAAGTTGCCTTTTCTGTCCGATGAGCGAACTTGTAGACTACGATAGACGGAGGGTCAAGGAGTACG
>JBGPRA010000183.1:0-4621 GCA_041489375.1 Bathyarchaeia archaeon
CGTTCCTCAGCAAACCCCAGCCAGCGTCAGCTATGCTCTTGCTCACGCATCTATTCCTCTGCATGTTCTGGATCTTCAGGTCCTCAAGGTAGATCCTCTCATACTTGTTCACGATGCTCCTCGCCGTCTTGTAGGAGAAGTCGCGCCTCTGATTAACCACCCTCTCAGATAGCCTAGCAATCTTAACCCTCGCCTTCACCCGGTTCCCCGAGCCCCGCATCTTCCTAGACAAGCATCGATGAACTCTCCTAAGCCTCTCCTCAGCCCCGCAGTAGCTCCGGGGTGCCTCAAACACCGTTCCATCGCTGAGGGCAACGAGACTGCTCAACCCCAGGTCAACCCCCACCGCTGGGAGCCTGTCCAGAATAGGCCTAGCCATAACCTCGCAGGCGAACACGGCGTACCACTTCCCCGCCCTGCTTCGCACAACCGTCAACGTCTTGACCTTATCCTCTATGGGTCGGTGTAGGATGATCCGCACATCACCGATCTTGGAGAGGCAGAGCAAGCCGTCTTCGAGCCGGAACCCGAACTGGGGATACGTCAGGCTACCGTTCCTGTCCTCCTCCCGCGCACGCGAACGGTGATAAACACCTCATTTTAAATACACGTATGAATACACGAAAAATGATGATGCCGTTTGGCGCATAAGACCATAACCATCTCAGAAGAAGCATATGAAAGGCTGGCAGAAAACAAGAGGCCCGGTGAAAGCTTCACGGAAGTAATAAATAGGGTCGTCCTTCCAACAGGAAGAAAACCTCTCAGCAGCTTCCTCGGAACCTGGGTTGGATCAGACGAGGAATTCGAGTCGATAAATAACGTGATGACTAATATGTGGAAACGGTACGACACAGAGCTGGAGGGAGAACCACGGTCTGCCTCGACACGGACCTCTTAATAGCATTACAGAGGAACCTCCCCGGGACAAGGGAAGCAGCTGATGATCTCGACGCGCAATCAAATGTCTCTACAACACCGATAAGCGCCTTTGAGATGTGTCTAGGCGCCCACGCGTCAGGCAGACGCGAGAACATTAACTCGACAATCGAAATGCTCCAAAGTCTTGTTCTCCTACCCCTGGATCTTGAGTCCTGCATCGAAGCCGGGAAAATCGCTGCAACACTCCGAGGGGTTGGTGTGGGGCTCGACGTCAGAGACGCACTTATCGCGGGGATTGTTAAACGTCACGGGGAAACGCTTCTAACCCGTAACTTGAAGCATTTTAACAGAATCGATGGCTTAAAGGTGAAGAAATGGTAGAATGCCTCAATAGAGGGCTATTTCACCCGCGCATTGCCCTGTCCCGAAATTCACTCATTGCTAGAATAAACTTATCTTAATAGTTAGGGTCTCGTCCCCCATGCGAGCGCGCCTGCTAGACGCTGACACAACAGCCGAGAAGACCCTCACTACCTCAAGCAGATCGGCACGCCAGCAGCTGTTCTCGTGCACGATTAGGATCCAAGCAACGCATCAATAGCCATCTTTGTACTCCACACCTCTATGATCCCCTCATCTCTTATCCTATCGAAGTGGTGGTCGTCACTGATAAGCGTCGATCCGGTCTTGAGACACGTGGCCGCATGAGCAATGTCCGATGGATCCAAAGTACCAATGTACCCCCTGCATATCTTCAAATACCTCCCTTCGACACCGGCGAACTCCATCTTAGCGACCAGGGCCTCAACGAGAAGAGTCGCAGTCTCCGAAGGGTAAACCTCGGTGTAGCGCATCATCTCCTCGGCTAAGTAGATATTGCCCACCAACCTCACACCGCTGTCCACTATCAGGTGGAGTATCAGCCTGATTGTCCCGGTCTCCCTCTTCGGGTGGGCGATGGCGGCCACGAAGACGTTGTTATCCAGCAGAAAGCTCCGGACGCTCTCTCGCGATCTTTTCATTGATCTCCTTCCTCACGGATACCGCCAACTCCTCAACCTCGACACCCTCGAGCTCGGACTCTAACCTACGCGCCAACTCCTCTACGTCAAGTCGAATCGCCACCAGCTTATCACCCCTCCTTGTAAGCATCAGCCTAGTCCTCGCCGTTATCCCAAGTTCCTCGCGGAGCCTCTTGGGCAGGACTATGCGGCCTGATCCATCCACCTCAACAATTTCTGCCATTTTCCCACTTAATTAATGCGTGGCATAGTGGTAATAAAGATGGCGCACGCTAGTAATCTAAACTACAAATCAACCGCGATGGTTCGACTCGCGCGCGTGCGTATCGCACGATCGAACAAGATAGGCTCAGCTTGATGTAACGAGTATGATATGGAGGAAGACTGTACCCACGCAACTTTTTTTACCTAGGTCTTCTTCCGAACATTATCTGGATGGGTTCAGTGTTGGGTTTTCCGCCCATGACTGCGTAGCGTAGAGCATCTATGGCTTGGTCGAACTTCTTCTTCTCTGGGTCGTAGACAAGCATCGCGGAGATGAGGCTCCTGCACCTCGAGTGAACATAGAGCCTGCACCTCTCGTCACCCTGCTTCACTAGCCTGCTGCCCAGCTCCCTTATCCCATCCTCGCGCCTGCTCTCATTCTTCCTAGTGTAAACCTTCTCCCCCAGGTATTTTATTGTCTCAGGCTCTGAGGGGTCGTAGTGCCAGTCCCGCGCGCGCGATCCACCGCGAAGATTCGAATAAATGCGCGCGCTTGGAGGATCTTCATGATAAGCTTGGGAGAGCTTTAGAGGATGATATTGTGAACCCTGGGTTGATGCGATTGATGAGTTCCCTGTAGTTCTGGTTTTCAGGGAGTCCACGGATAAGTCCGTCCTCAGTGAGTATGGTGTCGCATTTGTTGATGGCGGAGGATAATATGACGCAGTCGAGGTAGTCTCCTAGGATTCCCCTGAGACTGAGGGAAGTCTTCAGCACCTCCTCGTCGAGTAGTGGAATCTTAACGAGGCCCTCGTCTCGCGCTACGGTTAAGACCCCCCTGCGCACCCTGTCGGGGTCGAGTACCCTGGATGCGATGTACTTCGCCCCCTTCGCTGATAACTCGAACAGGGTCAACTCGCTTATGGCTGCCTCGTGGCCGCCCCCTCGGATTAGGCTCAGGGTGTTCTGAGGTACACTTTTAACCTGTATGCCGATGGCGGACATCAGGTAAGTTGTGTCCAGGAGTACCCTCATGCCTCCGTCTCTCGTGACAGCTTCCTCCTCTCCGCCTCGTCTTCCTCTGCCGTGATCTCCACTTGGGGTGGTTCGGCGAGTAGCTGCTCGAGGCTGGGAATGGGCTCCACTACGAGTCTGCCGTCCTCGACCCTGAGTACAACCTTCGTGTTGGGTTTTAATCCCAGCTTCTCGCGGATCTCCTTAGTAGTGAAGAGCTCACCCTTCGAACCGACTCGGCTCTCCGATATCAACAGCCACACCAGAACAATAATATTCATCGGATGAAATAAGCATATCTGTCGATAACACCTTCGTCGGATCATGGAGATTTTTCGCGCGCGTGGCAGTGCGCACTACGCCTCATTTGGGTCGAATAGGGTCAACCCAGGAATCCTACTATAAACATGCTCAGTGCTCATCACCATCGAGTCACGGCTCAGAGAAGTAGCCGCGTGGTAAGCATCGAAGGGCCCGACCCCGTATTCCTTCATGATTATCGCCGCCTCGAGACAGATGTCGGGGCTAAGAGGAACCCACATGAGATTCGGCAGAACCCTAAGTGCATTCACTGCCTGAACCGCCTCCTGGAGAAGTCCCCTATTGTAGAGCCAGAAGACAACCTCCTGAAGCGCAGCAGTAGAGGCGTAGACTCCGGTCAGCTTCCCAGCCTTGACCTCACCAAGCACCTTCTCCGACACCGCTCCCAACCTATCACCCTTCTTGATGGTGGGCAGAAGCAGGTCCGACTCTATCAGCATCAAACCGACTCCGGGTGCCGCCTCTCCACGTCCCGCCTCGCTGCGTCAGATGCGACCTCCTTTATCTCGTGGACGGAGGCCTCATCCACTACCTGCAGTCTCTTAAGCGCCTCAATTGGGTCACGAGGCTTCGGCATGATGACTATGTGGTCCCCCAGATCAACGTATGTGATCTCATCCCCCTCATCTATGCCGTACTTGTCCCTGATGTCTTTGGGGATGGTCGTCTGACCTTGCCTAGTCACCTTCGAGTCATACAACATAACACAAGAAACTCCTATATTATTACCAAAAATACTATTAAATAAACCAATTTATTATATCGCATGCGCGCGCCTTACCATCGCACCTGGGGTTATAATCGACTCAACAGTTCATCTACACGCTTAAACCCTTCAAGGTTTACGATTAGGATTCAAGAAGGCCCATGCGCGCGCGCAGCTGGCCAATGAGCTGAAGAAGCTACAGACCCACGACCCAACTATAGTCCCCATGGAGGGCGGGGGAT
Organism: Bathyarchaeia archaeon; assembly: GCA_041489375.1. Taxonomy (GTDB): domain Archaea; phylum Thermoproteota; class Bathyarchaeia; order TCS64; family TCS64; genus UBA8941. The sequence goes on from JBGPRA010000183.1 coordinate 4,392, forward strand.
ATGGGAAGGATTTACAGTTTAAGGAGCTTAGAGGCGTTCCCCGATAGAATAGCCTCCTCCGCCTCAAAGCCCAGATTCAGCCCTTTAATCCTATTATGAGCTTCCCCGATCGCGCGCGCTCCTATGAGAACGTTTTCAGAGCACACGGTGCCCGGGCAGCATCCCAGTTAGTTCCGCAGGCCATCATACGCTCTCTTACTCATACTCTTAAGCTTTCTCTCCGTCAGCAC
>JBGPRA010000184.1:0-4474 GCA_041489375.1 Bathyarchaeia archaeon
AAACGCCGAATACGCCTCGTCGCAGAGAAGAGCCACGTGGACGTAGTTCTTGTCGAGTGTGGTGGCACAGTTGGGGACATAGAGAGTCTCCCCTTCCTTGAGGCGTTCCGCCAGATGAGACAGGAGGAGAAGCGCGGCGACACACTTCTCATACACGTCACCCTAGTCCCCATCCTCGACGCTGTTGGTGAACCAAAGACGAAGCCTACGCAACACAGCGTCAAGGAGCTGCGTGCAATCGGGCTACAACCTGACATCATCGCAGCGAGGTGTGAGGAGGGAGAACTCCCAGTCGCTGCCAAGCAGAAGATAGCGCTCTACTGCAGCTTAGAGGAGCGTGCTGTCTTCACGAGTATTGATGTGGAGTCTCTATATGAGTTGCCGCTGGTCCTTGAGGGACAGGGGATGGGTGACGTTGTCTCCGAGTATCTAGGACTTGACAAGCCAAAGGCCGATTGGAGAGACTGGCGAAAAATGGTCGTCGGGTACAAGAAGCCGGAAGACTCAGTGCGCATCGCAATGTGTGGTAAATATGCGGAACTACGCGACTGCTATGTTAGTGTAAACGAAGCTCTTCGCCATGCGGCAGCAGCCTCAGGATGCCAGATCAACATTGACTGGATAGAGACGGAGGAGTTCGAGAAGCACCCCGAGAAGGTAAATGTGCTTGAGGACTTCGATGGAGTCATCGTTCCAGGTGGGTTTGGGAAGCGTGGCGCCCTAGGCAAGGTCCGAACAATCGAGTTCTGTAGGACCCATGACAAGCCCTTCTTAGGTATCTGCTACGGTCTCCAGCTCAGCGTGGTCGAGATCAGTCGCGATGTCCTTGGGTTAAAGGATGCTGACAGCACCGAATGTGAGCCTCGTACAACGAATCCGGTAATTGACCTTCTTCCGGAGCAAAGGGGCGTAGATAAGTTGGGTGGAACGATGCGCCTCGGTTCCCACCCAATTCATGTAAAGCCTGATACAATCGCCTATAAGCTCTATGGCTCTGAGGTCATTTATGAGCGTCATCGTCACAGGTGGGAGGTAAACCCTGAATATTGGGGGAGACTCGAGAATGCGGGCGTAGTCTTCAGCGCGTGGAGCATCGACGGTAGCCGTAAAGAGATGATCGAGTTACCCAGTAACTACTTCTTCTTCGGGACCCAATTTCACCCCGAGTTTAGGAGCCGACCCTGGAAGCCTAGCCCACCGTATTACGGATTGGTCAAGGCGTCTTACGATAAAAAGAGTGGCAAGAATTGCCCCGAATTCTAGTCGACTAAGTGTTTGTAGGTCCCATCTTTTAATTTCTTGTAGACTATTTCGAGTACATCTGGGGGAGCGACTTTAAGTGCCTCCTGCCCGACTGGCTGCGGGATGCCCTTCAGCGTGCCCTTCCTCCACTGGTCCACGGCGTATACCATAAGCTCGCCAGCTAGGGCAATTGTCTCCCAGCATAGCTTCTCATATGTATCGCCTCGGTGAACGGGCATGACCTGCTTCTTAATAATGGGACCAGTGTCAATGTTCGGATCTATAAAGTGGACAGTGCACCCTATTGGGATGTCGAAGTAGATGCTCCAAGCGACGCTTGCTGAGCCACGGCACTCTGGAAGGAGGCCGGGGTGGCTGTTGACCATACCATCCTTTGGAATTGGTATAAGCGTTGACTTGATTATGCGTGTACCTCCAAGGACGATAAAGTCGGGTTTCAACTTCTCGAGCAACTCCCTCGACTCCCTCTTGTTATGGTGTGGCACAGAATAGCGCCCGATGCTAGTCCCATTAAGCTGCTCCGTGAAAGTCGGTGCCACTGGGAACCCCTTGATCCTCGTGAGAAACTTCTCCCTCTTCGTCGCCTACAGATGAGTCTTCTTCGACCATTGCTTTTGGCTCGAAACCTGCAGCGAGTAGCTGCCTGAGCATCTCCCTCCCATAGGGGTGCTCTTTCAGCACCATGAAGACGTAGTTAAGCTTGGTCACGGAATAAAAGAGCTCTAGAAACGGATAAGAGGCCCCCCTGTTAAAGAAGAGCGAACTTTAGGGCGTCGCAGCAGCCGCAGCTCCTCTCCTCAGGCATATTAGGAAGAGCCCCCATGATCAGTTTCTTAAAATTCACGGCGTTCCTTTGCATTGTTTCAACGACCTCATCGGACGTAACAGGTTTTTCGGCCCAAACATCGTAGTCAGTAACCATCGCGACAGAGACATAACAAATCTCCGCCTCCCTTGCCAAGATGACCTCAGGGTAAAGCGTCATCCCGATTATGTCGCAGCCCCACTGTCTGAAGAGTTTGGACTCGGCTCGTGTGCTGAACCGTGGTCCTTGAATACAGACGTAGGTTCCCCTCTCGTGGACCGGGAGCTTGAGCTTCTTGGCGTATTTGTAGAAGAAGTCATGGAGTGTAGGGCAGATGGGGTCGGCGCCGCTGATGTGGCAGAGCTGGCCGCCTTCATAGAAGGTATCAGGTCTATTCTTCGTCCTATCGATGAACTGGTCTGTGAGTACGAAGTCGCCCGGCTTGTAGTCCTCGCGTAGGCTTCCCACCGCGCTCGAGGCAACTATCTGCTTCACACCCAGCTCCTTCAGTGCCCAGATGTTTGCCCTCGAGTTGATCATATGAGGAGGGATTATATGTCCACCACCGTGCCGGGGGATGAAGGCGACTCGCCTCTCCTTAATCACCCCCAAAGTGATCATATCGGAGGGTGCTCCGTAGGGTGTGTAAACCTTTACGTATCTCTTGTCCTCGAGCATCTCTGGATCGTAGACGCCTGTTCCACCAATAACACCTATCTCGGCTCGCTTAACACTCGACATACTATGATAGTATATGGTATTTATGATAAGTTTTTCACCCTGAGTATTGGCGACAAACCTTAAAAAGTGGATATGCGTCTCAATCGGGCTAGTTGGGTCCCTTGGAGAACAAACGCTGGTTCACGCTGGTCCTGCTCTCTTCCATCTGCGTCACCTACTATGGTGAGAACTTCCTAAAAACTGCGACCTCAGCGCTTTCACCGGTCCTCATCAATGAACTCGGCATAAACAAGGGCACCATGGAACTTATGATCACGGCTTTTTTCATCATCTACGGCCTCATGCAGATTCCCGCAGGAATATTCACTGATATGTTCGGGCCGCGGAAAACCATTCTTGGTTTCACGGCGCTTACCCTCATCGGCGTCTTCCTCTTCTGGCTCAGCTTCAGATATGAAATGCTAGTCCTAGCCCAGATGATTATGGGTATTGGCTGCAGCGTATTCTACATAAACGCTATCAGCCTCATAACAAACTGGTTCCCTATAGAGCGTAAGGCAACGGCTATTGGAATCCTGAGCGCAGTCAGTGGCCTTGGCAACTTCACGAGTTATATGGGTTTCCCCCTCGCCAACACAATGTTTGGTGGCTGGAGGAACCTCTACATCGTGGTGGCACTAATTCTCTTAGTAAACTACGCGATGAATGTATTAATTCTCAAGGACAGCCCAAATGGGGGCTTGGTCGAGCAAAAAAAGTTTAGTGGGAACCTATTAAAATCCCTCAATGACGTTCTGAGGGACAGGAGGATCTACCCATTCATCATCGGCTACATGTTACTCAGCTTTGGTTGGGTCCTCAGCACGTGGATGCCTCAGTTCCTTATGGAGACGAAAAATTTTACGTATGTCGAAGCTGGTCTAATCTCGAGTGTAGGAACTATCGCTGGGATACCCGGGTGCATTACGATGGGCGTGGTATCCGATAGACTCAGGAAGAGAAAGCTCCCCCTAATGATATTCTCCTCCCTCTACACCATAGTGTTGACCACATTTATTTTCGCCCCTGGCAGCTTCCCACTTGCGTTATTCGCAGCACTCTCCTTCAGCATCAGCTTCTGCGCCTCGATGTGGGTTCTATTCTTCAGCATGGTCCCCGAGGTTCTTCCATCGGGAAAGGCTAGTATCGGCCTCGGCCTCGTAAATGGGCTTGGAACCATCGGGTTCTCATTAATCACCCCATTCTACGGAGGACTTATCGACTCCACGGGCAGTTACTACGCTTCCAACATGGTGATCATCGCCACATCGCTCATTATGACAGCCACGATGGTCTTCTTCACGAAGGAGACATACGGTGGCCTCAAGAAGACTAATTAATCGAGACTCGTCAACACTCGGTAATGGACACCGAGGAGATTATCAGGCGCTTACCAAAGCTCGAACAACACGTCCACATCGTTGGATCTACTAAACCAGAGACTCTATTGAGCATAATCGAGGATAGCGGCGCCGAGACAAAATTCAAAAGCATCGAAGATATCCGGAGCTTCTTCCAGTATAGCGACTTCCCCCATTTCATATCAGTCTACAGCACGGTAAACGACTGCATAATCGACGAGAAATACTATGAGAGGATCACCTACGAGATGCTAGAGTCCGATGCAAGTTGCAACGTCAAACATGTCGAGGCGATATTTTCAGCCAACGACCATGTGAGGAGGGG
>JBGPRA010000185.1:0-4463 GCA_041489375.1 Bathyarchaeia archaeon
AAATCTCTCAAGCACTCTGGGGTTTAATAATTTATTTTATCTTTCTAATAATTGGGGGCGTTCTAGGTGGATTATTCGCAAAGAAGATTTACACAAAATAAAAAAATGAGTATATAAGAGGAATTCGATGAACCTCGATAGAACTTTCTGAATTATTAACCCCAATGACAGCGTTTTTCACTATCTTGGTCTTCCTACTTATAAATAAACGTCAGTTTGTTCTCTTGTCATACAGATTTTCAAAATCATCTCATTTAAATAGCTTAATTAGAATCAATGAATTAATTTTTTCAAAAAACAGTAAAAAAAGTTAAATAGTATTAATTGGTTTATGCAAATAAATCTTATAACCTATATATATGATACTTATTTGGGGTATGGAATTTTAAATGTTCGTTGCAGGAAGAATGTTTGCCCTCGGTATGTTGGTTGCTGTATGTGTTATAATCTATGTGTTCATGGAGTTAGCTAAAAAAAACCTCCCAACATTCCGAAAGATAGCTGGGCTCGACGCTCTACCTGAAATGGTTGGTAGGGCAGCTGAGATGGGTAGGCCCGTACACTACACGACAGGCCTCGGTGAACTGAATACTAACATGGCTGGCCAACTTGTTGCAGGACTTAGTGTACTCGCATACGTCTCTGAACTGTGTGCCAAATTAGGCGTGAAGGTCATCTACACTGTTTACCAGTCACAGGTTATCCCCCTCGCAACCGAGCTGATGCATGATGCATACGCCAGAGTTGGCAAAGCAGAAGAGTTCAATGCAGACGACCAAGTCAGGTACATGTCGGGCGAGCAGTTCGCTTACGCCTCAGCTGTGCAAGGAGTTGCGGAAAGGGAGCGCCCCGCCGCTAACATAATGATCGGGCCATTCTATGCCGAGTCGATGTTGTTCGCTGAAACCTTCTATAGGATTGGTTCAATACAGCTCGCTGGGACTGCGAGGGGTTACCAGATCCCGTTCTTCGCTGTTGTCTGTGACTACTTACTTATCGCGGAGGAGATCTATGCGGCAGGAGCTTACGTATCAAAGGATGCGGTACTAACCGGAAGTATAAGAGGGCAAGACGTCGGAAAATTCATCGCGCTTATCCTGATGTTGATTGGCGTGATACTTACACTCGCGGGCAGTAATGCTCTGATCAACGTGATGAAATTATAGGAGGAATGAATGAATGTCAATAGTTTTGAAGAAGAGCGTCCCAATTGCACTTGTATTCATTGTTGCATTGATATTCTTAGCGTCGTATTTCGTGTTTGCCGACGAGCTAAAAAGCACGGAAACAATGCTGCTGAACTGGGGAATCATTTTAACTGCCTTCACCCTCGGTTTCGGTGCCGTTAACATGTTTATGTTCCACGGCAGACAGGTGTCCCGTAGAGCGAAAGGCCAGTGGCCATTTAGTTTATGGTTACTCATTACGCTCGTACTATTCACAGTAGTCGGCGTAGCCATGGGCGCCACATCAAGCCAATATTCGTGGTTATACAACTCCTCCTACTTCGCACTCAGCGCCACTGTCTATTCATCTCTTGGCTTCTACATGGTTTCCGGTATCTACCGAGCATTGAGAGCAAAGAATGCTGAATCCGTATTGCTTCTGATAGTAGGTATCATAGAGCTAGCGCGGAATGCTCCCGCATTGGCGGCGGGCTTTCCGATACTAGTATCTATGGACTCCTGGCTCAGCTCTATACCAACGACCTCTGCTCAGCGTGGCATCATGATCGGTGCTGCACTAGGTGCTATTGCCCTTGGTTTAAGAACCATGATTGGAAGGGAGACAGGTTTCCTCGGACAGACCACCGAGGGTGAAAAAGGAGGTTAAAATATGACAGCGAAACCAAAGACAATATGGGACAGACTTGAAGACATCCCAAGGGAGATCCTCTACGCCTTACTACTGATATGCATAATCGTCCCCATGCTATTTCCCATCGGATTCCCTGTGCCCATCTCCGCTGAGGTGCTGAGATGGTACGACACAGTAGATAAGCTACCCGAAGGATCGGCTGTGATGGTCGATTTCGGCTACTCTGGTGGGGGCGAGCCTGAACTTGCACCGTTTGCTGTCGCAACGTATGCGGCACTCTTCAAGAAACCCGGCATAAAAGTGGTGACGATGGCCACCTCAAGTGAAGGCCCCCTCCTCTGGGAGAAGGCGATGGCTGAGCTCAATGTAGCTAGATTCGGAAAGGAATACGGAAAAGACTACATCATGATAGGATACATCGCGGGCACCGAGACAGCCATGGCCGCAGTGGGGAAAAGCATTAGCGCGACCACTTCAACCGACTACAAAGGCACCCCTCTAAGCCAGTACACTATCATGCAAGGGGTAGACAAAGCGGAAGACTTTGCTCTCTTAATCGAGTACACGACAGGTGGTGACCAGTCTGAGGGCTGGGTAAGGCAGTGGTACACGTCCTATCATACACCGTATCTATGCTGCGTTTTAGCCATGATGGTCCCGACAATGCTACCATACCAGAAGGCTGGCCAGATCGTCTCTGTAGTCTCGGGAGCCCAGTCGGGCCAGATGGAGATACTCGCTAAGGCCCCGGGACGAGGAGTAAAATCAGCCGATGTCATCTCAATTACGCACATGCTATGCATCGCCTTCGTCGTAATAGGTAACATCGCTTACTTTGGTAAAAAGTTCTCAGGAGGGAAGAGCTAAAAATGGAAATAGCTTCAGTCATTCAAATCTGGTTAGCAGCCTTATTCACGATTTGGATATACAGCATCGCCTTCAGAGACAATCCCTTCTTCAAGTTTGCAGAACATACATTCGTCGGCGCAGCAGCGGGTCACAGCCTAGTATACGGCGTTGACAACATACTGAGGTATGGATGGAATCCTTTAATCGCCGGCAACATGCTATATGTCATCGTCTTCGCTCTCGGCATAATCTTGTTTATGAGGTACCACAAAACCTACTTCTGGGTAAGCAGGATTCCCATGGCCATCCTCGTAGGTATCGGCATAGGACTAACCTTGAGGACAACTGTAACCTCCGAGTTCATCGCCCAGATCATATCGACTGCACAGATGAAAGTTCTAGGGCTTGACGCCTGGACAGCCTTCAGTAACCTACTCTTCATCATAATCACTCTAGCGACCGTCTACTTCTTCATTTTCACATTCCCCAAGGTGCATGGTGGAAACCTCGGCCTCATCTCAAAAATCGCGAAGTATGGCATGATGGCGGCTTTCGGCTACTCATTCGCTAACACAGTTCTCTCAAGGTTCAACATGATCTACGGAAGGATAGACTTCTTGATGAACACGTGGCTTGTTCTCCCATACGCGATGCTGGCACTTCCAATTGTCCTCATATTAGTAATTTACGCGATGATCCCCGCCGAGAAAAGACCATGGCCGAAAGCTAAAAACTAACTTACTCCCTCTTTTTTAAGTCGTACGATTTTTATGTGATAAGCGCACTTGAGCAGGCATTGCGCCTCTTAGCTATGTTTGATGAAATTAAATTCGCGGAAGTTCAAATAGTCGCAAGGTGTAGGCGCTTGTTACATCTTGTCAAATGGCCAGATAGGATGAGGAATGTTGCTATAGGTGAACCTTTTAAGGTTAGGTGAGGTGAGCCCTGGGCCGTCTACCTCAATTACCTCCTTACTGAAGGGCTCATACGCCGCTCTAAAGTGGCCACGGCTCTTTAGAAGTAGGATCTTCTTATCGGTAGGCTCGATGCCGTTTCGCCTATAGATCTCAGGATCATTAGGGGCGTGGCTCCGCTCAGTCAGAATGACCTCTATCCCATCTATATCAATTACAGCGGTTCGCCCCACATCCGCCGCTACTCCAATTGCCCCTGATTTGTGGACGAAACGTCCATCTGTAATGGTTCGAACGGTCCCCTTAATCTTAATAGGTTCACCATGATATCGGTCAGTCTTAGCCCCGATCCTCATATCCAACTGACCTAAGACCCCCGCCTCAATGGCTTTAGCAACGGCCTCAGGATCCTTGATACATGCGACCCCCACATTCTTAGCCTTCCTTTTGATTAGTTCTCGGAGTATCTCTGTTCCGTCCCCAGGTGCGCCTCCCCCTGGGTTATCGGCTATGTCAGCTAGAACTATGGGTCCTTCAGGTGCCATAACTGCCCTATTAACTGCCTCCTTAATGGATGTCAGTGGCTTCAAAAATTCTTCTCTACGGCTAAACATAGCATCGCCTAGATCGTTGCTAATCTGCTGGGCTAGCTCATGATCAGCGTCTGTGACTGCTACAACTGCTGAGCCAACTCGTTCCACATCCGCGTAGGGGAAAGCTGGGAAAATGCATATGTTGAGAACTTTTTTAGATTCTTCATATCGTCGAGCTTTTTCTAATAGTTTAACCATCGGTCCCTCCGTGGTTCTCTGGTTTATAGTAGGTGGAAGCATGGGTAGCTTCTTGAAGGCCACCACCGGGGTTACTTCCCTCTTAATCGTT